>CAYSND010000001.1:0-50420 GCA_964432305.1 uncultured Muribaculaceae bacterium
CTCTCGAACTCTACCCATATCTCCCTGAGGCTTACTATAATAGGGGGCTAATCCTAATCTACTTGAAAGATAAAGAGAAGGGGTGTATAGACCTAAGTAAAGCAGGGGAGTTAGGTATCTCCGATGCCTATAGCGTCATTAAGAAGTACTGTAAATCAGAGGAGTAGATTGGTATTACCTCTGCTTCATTACTGTGGCGAGGCCACCTTCGGAGGTCTCTTTGTAGATGCTTGGGAGGTCGTGGCCGGTCTGTTTCATGGTCTCAACCACGGTGTCGAAACAGACTAAGTGGGTTCCGTCAGACATTATAGCGTATTGGGTAACATCGATGGCTCTTGCTGCGGCAAAGGCGTTACGCTCTATGCACGGTATCTGAACAAGACCACAAACAGGGTCACATGTTAGCCCCAAGAAGTGTTCTATCCCCATGGATGCAGCATATTCCATCTGCTGGATGGAGCCTCCGAAGAGTTGACAACCGGCGGCAGACGCCATTGAGCAGGCAGAGCCTACCTCACCCTGACACCCTACCTCTGCTCCGGAAATAGAGGCATTGTTCTTTATAAGATTACCGATAAGTCCTGCTGTGGCAAGAGCATATTGTATTTTTTGATCGGAGAATCCGTGGTTTATAAATTGATTATAAAGGACTGCAGGAACTACTCCGCAAGAGCCACAAGTGGGGGCAGTTACTATGGTTCCACCCGCTGCATTTTCTTCTGCTACTGCGAGTGCAAAAGAAAAGGTGTTCCCTCTTCTCTGCATGGAGCCTTGATAACTCTTTGCCCTTAGATAGTATGAAGAGGCACGTCTTCTAACATAGAGTCCCCCTTTAAGAACCCCCTCGTTTTCAAGTCCTCTTTTAATAGCATCCTGCATTGTCTCCCACACCACCTGCATATAATCAAGGACCTCTTTTCCCTCAAATTCCACAACGTACTCCCAAAATGAGAGTCCGTTATTTTTGCAGTACTCCATAATATCCAACATATTATTATGTGGATAGACATCTGATTTGTCTCTTCTGCCCGTGTCGCTTATATCTCCACCTCCTATACTGAAAGTGGTTTTATCACCAATAATTCGCTTATCGGCATCTAAAGCCTCGAACTTCATTCCATTAGGGTGCTGAGGTAAAAATTCGCGAGGTTTCCAGATAATCTCTATGTTATTATTTCCGCCCACTTTAGACAACCCTTCAATAACAGCTTCGTCTGTAAGGTGTCCCTTTCCTGTGGCGGCAAGACTGCCATAAAGGGTGACATTATAAGATACGGCGTTTGGGTATAGCTCTCCAAACATCTGCGCAGCTTTCATCGGAGCCATTGTGTGACTACTCGAAGGTCCTTTCCCGATTTTAAAAATCTCTTTTATAGATTCCATATCTCTTTAATTGAAAGCTACAAAGATATGAAAATATACGACATTAAAAATGGTTTGGATAGCTTATTTCAATCTTTTCTTCCCCTTCTTGTTATTATAAGAGCGAAGGCGGGTGGCTGCTATTAGCATAGCCTCATCCCTCCCGATAAAACGGGCTGACATTAAGTTGAGAATAGCTGCCACTATCGGAAATACTGCAATAATGGAATATGACATGGAGGGGTCTCTCTGGAAAAACAAAACTAGTAGAAGAATCTGATAACCAGCTAATAATAGTGAGTTAAGGATGCAGACCCTTAATTGGAATATCCTTTTTTTGTAGTAGAAAATAACTGCTACGGAGAGGACAAAGGTTACTAAGTTAAAGAGTAGCAAATCCCATCTCTCAAAACATCTGATATTTGTAACCAAGTTTCCATCTGTTATGGAGATAAGTGGAAAAATAAACATTGAGAGGAGAAGCCCTGAGGCTATCGTAAGAAATAATGACTGAATTCTAAAAAACATATAATATCATTTTATGATGTGCCAAAAATAGAAATTAATTTCGTACTTTTGAAATTTAACTGAAATATCATGAAACCAATAGCAGAATCAGAATTTATTGTAAATAGTGATGGATCCATATTCCATCTCCATATAAAACCGGAAGAACTTGCTGAAACGGTGATTTTAGTGGGTGACCCGGGTAGAGTTGAACTCCTTAAAACTTTCTTTGAGAGTCAAGAGGTATCAGGTTCCTCTCGTGAATTTAATTTCTTCACCGGGTTATATAAAGGGAAAAGGATGACTGTTCTCTCCACAGGTATCGGGACAGACAATATAGATATTGTTATGACAGAGCTTGATGCCCTTGCGAATGTTGATTTTAAAACACGAATGATAAAGGAGGATAAAAAAACCCTTAATATTCTTAGAATAGGATCATCAGGAGCTATTCAGCCCGATATTCCACTTGGTAGTTATGTCTATTCTGAGGTCTCTGTAGGATTTGACTCACTTTTGAGTTGGTATGCTGATAGGGATTCCGTGGTTATGAAAGAGATAGAAAAATCGTTTCTCTCTTATATGGATTGGGAAAAATATAAGCTCCCTATTCCATATTTCGTTATGGCAGATGAGAAGATAAGCAGCCTCTTTAGAGATTCAGCCATAATGGGGACAACTATCTCTGCTTCTGGTTTTTATGGCCCTCAATGCAGGGTTATAAGATTACCACTTGCAATGCCCGATATGTTGGAAAAGCTTGAAAACTTCTCTTTTGAGGGGAGGAGAATGACCAATTATGAGATGGAGAGCTCTGCTATTGCAGGTTTGGCTGCCAAGCTCGGTCATAAGGCAGGGACTATTTGCTGTATTATAGCTAATAGACATATAGGAGAAAGCAATCCTAATTATCATAATGATATGAAAGGTCTTATAAAATTATCTCTTGATAAATTACACTCCATAACCAAATAGTTTTCCTATGGTCATAGATGCCGAATTAAAATCTTTGGTAGCTCTCTTTGATGATACAGATGACGAGGTTATTTCTGCGGTAAACGATAAGATGCTCGACAGAGGATCAACTGTTCTTCAAGAGCTCTACTATCTTTATGAAAATGAGAGCTCTCAAAAAACAAAAGAGGCGATAGCAGATAGGATTCTCTTTCTTACCAATGAGTTTATTATTGAAGAGTTGGAAGAGATTGCACTCTATGCTGAAGGTGGGGGTGAGTTTGACCTATGGCAAGGTCTCTACTTGGTATCTAAACTTTTGTCTCCCGATATTACTCGCTCATACTTTGAGAATCGGCTCTTTTCTATGATAGAAGAGTTAAGTTCCGAAATAACTGAAGAGAAGACTCCCGTTGAAAAGGTGGAGATATTCAATCACCTTTTTTTCCATAGGTTTCTCTTTAAGCTGAAAGAATACCCATTGAATCAAGAGAGTACCTCTGTTTTTATCTCTGTTTTAGATTCCCGCAAAGGGAACCCTATCACAGTCTCCATAATCTATTTACTTCTTGCAAGGTCTATAGGACTCGATATCTATCCACTCTGTTTTCAAGGGGGGATGATTCCCTCTTTCGTTCAAGATGGCGAAGTCCTCTTTTATATGAATATGTCTAATAGAGGAGAGATTTTTTTAGAAAACAAATTAAAAGAGTCATTGAAGCAACAGGGGTTGAAAATGGATGAGCTTTTTTTGGATGTCAGAGGGGATGAAATATTGGTGATTACCTATTTAGAGCTCCTTTTAATGGTCTATTCATCACAAGGGGATAATGTAAAAGTGGAACTAATTAATAGAGCACTTGACTCTATTAGTGACGAGAGATTTCTTGAAATTAATGATGATGAGTAAAAAGAGAGCGGAAAACGAGGTTCGAACTCGCGACCTTCGGCTTGGGAAGCCGACGCTCTACCAACTGAGCTACTTCCGCGTTTTAAGTAAACGGACTGCAAATATATGAATTTAAATTTATTTATTGCCAAAAAAATTGGAGGAAAGGATACAATTGCTACTGCAGCGGTAGCTATTAGTATTCTTGTTATGGTGGTGGCAATAGCAATATCCGAGGGATTCAAAAAGGAGATAAGGTATAAAGCAGTAGGTTTTTCAGGGGAGATACTCTTTACGGCTCCAGGGCAGGATATTACAAATGATAGATATCCTATAAATAGGAAACTCTCATATATAGAGGATATTAAAACAATAAAAGAGGTAGCTTCCGTCAATGGAGTTGCCTATAAGCCGGGAATGTTGAGAACCAACGAGAATGTCCAAGGGGTCCTCTTTAAGGGGGTCGATTCACTCTATAATATGGATTTTTTTCAAAAGCATTTAATACAAGGAGTGTTGCCAAACTTTTCAGGGAGCAAGTCGAGTCAGGAGGTGCTTATTTCGGAGAGACTTGCTAAAATGCTTGGATATAAGGTGGGAGATAATCTGATTGCTTATTTTGTAGATAGTAAAGTGAAGGTCAGAACATTTAAAATTACCGGACTCTATGGAGTTCAGCTCGAAGAGATTGATAAAATGTTAATGGTAGCTGATTTGAGAGTGATTCAGAGACTTAGTGGCTGGGGAGAAGATGAGGTATCAGGGTTAGAAGTAGCCCTAAAGCAGGGTGCATATAATAAAAAGATAGTGGAGAGAATAGATAATATTATTCTTGAAAAGAGTAAAGACGATGAGAGTTCTGTGGTAGTAAAGGAGATAAGAGATATTTACCCCCACCTTTTTGATTGGCTCGACCTGCTCGACTTAAATGTTTTAGTGATTCTTATCTTAATGACCGTGGTAGCCGGTTTTAATATGATTTCAGGGTTATTGATTATACTTTTTGAGAGAATTTCCATGATAGGTGTGCTTAAAGCTCTAGGGATGAGAAACTCTGCAATAGGAAAAATATTCTTATCAAGAGCCTCTTTTATAGTAATTAAGGGGCTTCTGATAGGGAATATTATAGCTCTTTTAATTTGTGGGGTTCAGGATAAATTCAAACTCTTTAAATTAAATCCTGTTAACTATTTTGTGGATTATCTTCCGGTAAATCTCGATTTTACAACACTGATTATCCTTAATATTGTCTGCTTTGTGGTAATGATGTTACTGATGTTAATCCCCTCACTATTTATAGCGAGAGTCTCTCCTGAGAAGACAATAAAAATGGATTAATGTTTTATTACTAAGAGATACTCGTCATATTTGGAGAGAACTTCATCCACATATTTTATGGTTTCGGTTCCATTAAATTTCCCACATTTAATGATATTCGAATTATAGTATGTGCTCTCTTTCATTAATGGAATAATGGCAGCAACTGACTCCCAATCTCTATGGTTTTTGCCAAGTGAAACTGCAAAATTAAGACAATCCTCCATTCTCCCTTCCCCCGCATTATATGCTGCTAATGTGAATTTTACTATGTTAGCTGAATCCATCCCCTCTGCAAGGAAAATCTTTTGTAGGTATTTAAGGTGTAAAACTCCTGCTTTGATATTGTTGTCCGGGTTAAAGACATCGCTTACTCCATAATGTTCTGCCGTGGACTCTTTAATCTGCATAAGTCCAACTGCTCCTCTTGGAGATTGTGCCCCCATAGAGAAGTTTGACTCTTTATGGATAAGTGCTGCAAGTAGCCTCCAATCCCACCCTAATAGGGTACTATGCCTCTTTATAAGGAGATCGTAGGGGGAGATAACATCTGTCTTAGTACTATTCTCTAAGTTCTTTTTAGTTTTATATGATCTAAAGAAACGCTTTGAGAGTGTCTCATATTCCCCTTTCTGCATATAATGTGAGAGCCACAAATTAATATTCCGGAGGAGTTTTTTATCAGTATCTCTCACCACCCAGACGGATGTCTGGTTAATGGGGATACTCTCTTTAACATCATCAGCATATTTCGCAGGTATAGAGTCATTTACATTGTCTATAACCAAAACATCTATCTCTTTATTTATAAGCATCTCCCAATAGTTTTCGTCTGAAAACGGAGGGTCAATGGAGATTATGCACCCTTGGCACTCTGCATATTGCCCAAGAAGAGTGTAGTTGAACCCGATTGGGTCCCCTTTTTGAGTAAACATTTTCGGGTTAATTCCTATTCCTGCATTTAAAGTATCATTGTCAAGGAAAAATCTTCTGCCTGTTTCTGTTCTAGGGCATTGTCTTAAGACAAGAAATGCAATAGTTGTAATTGAGAGTGCGATAAGTATCTTTGTTTTTCGTCCCATCATTTTTAATGTACATAAAATGGCCAATGAATACCGAACTTAAATCCTCGTTGAGGTCTGATATATCGATATGCAGAGAAGTAATCTCCGTTGGGCCAACCAAGTGTAGCGTTAGTATATTTAACAAATATTGAAGCCCTCTTCCATTGAATGTTTGCAAAGACATCTATGTAGGGGGAGTTGCCGAGTTTCTCTCTCTCCTGAAGGTGAAATACTCCAAGAGCGGGATTATAGGCAGGTGCAAAGTAAAGTGTATTAAAAGTGGCAGAGGCACCTAACTGCATAGTCATTACTCCTTTAACCACAGGGAATTCTAAATAATACCTTAGATTTAGAGAAAGTAGTGGTAGTTGCAATACTGTAGGTTTTGATGATACTTGAAAAAGTGCTTGATGATCAAAATGTAACATCCACACCTTGAAGTCCTTTTTCAAATAGGCACTCATGACATTTATAATATCCTGGTCTTGACGGATTACTGCCGTAGTATCATAGTAGGTATATCCGCTGATAAGGGAATAACCAAAGAATGCTGATGTTTTCCAATGTGGAATAGAGAGATTCCCTTCGATAGAAGTTTTAGAAACTTTATCAAAATTGTTATTCCAAGCATAATGATTTGAGAAGTAATTGTTATCGTACCAGTCAGGTCGCTCAAGTGAGGTATTAAAAGCAGCAGTTAGATAGATCCCTTCTTTAGACTTTTTAAAAGGGTAAAGAGCAAATGTGGCTTTTGCCTTTAGAAGGAAATCATTCTGATAGTACCCTGAGTATTGGTATTTACCAAAGGCATCCCATGAAAAATATTTTTTTAACTGTCCGGATGCCCCTGCGTATATATATAGATTATTTAAATTTTTATTTTTATTTCCGGTCAGGTATGAGGAGAGTGCAAAGTTGTAGTAGGAGAGGAGTTGGTAACCTAGTCCCCCCTCTATTTTAGAGATAATGGCATCACTTGCCCAAGGTTGGAGCCTTATAAATACTCTATTGTCAAAGTTTGTCATCTGAATGGAGTCTGCACTTGAAATAGGATTGATATAGAAGACGTTATTATAAAAATCCCTTGCAGATTTATCGTTAGGGGCTATCTTGTCTGTATAATATTTGGAGTATGTGGAGTATTCACCATAATGACCTATAAAGGCAACAGTCCCTTCTCCTATTGCAAGAGTGTCTTTTTTTCTAAAGAAATTGAAAGGAATGCTGTACGAATGGTTTATAAAAAAGGTGTTTCTCGATAACTTATTATGCGCTTCTGTAAGCCTTGTAGAGATGGTTTTAGCATCCACTATGGTGTCAGTGATTTCTTTAGGGTTTGAGACCCCTCCGTTTTCACCCCTCTTTACACTATTGCGAATAAACCCTCCGTGCATTATATACCTCTCACCTAAGTTATTGAAAGTTAGCGAAGTCGTACGATTATCTGTGATTTCGTTTAGAAGAAGCCCCTTTGCCCCATACTTTTGGTAAAGAAAGCTGAAATTAAATGAGGGGGTAATATTTTGGGTGTGGAGAAATTTAATACTTGCCTCCTCCTTATCTTTATAAGCAAATAGTGTCCCCCAATATGCGAGTTCTGTATATGCACTTTTGGTGTTGTAGAATGGCATGTTCTCAGGTGTATATGAGTATGTCATATATGGGGCAAAAAATGAAAAATGCTCACTCTCTCTCCTCTTAAAATAGTTGTGGTTTTGAGTGGCGGAGCCGACTATACCGAGATAATCGGCATTAACATCCTCTTTGAGGAAAGGGTACTCCGTAAACCATGAATTAGCAGTGGTATCCAGCTCTTTAAAAGAGATTTTATTGAAATGTTTATCACTGTTCCAAACGAGTATTCTTTTGTATCGAATCGAATCGGGTATGATGTAAGATTTAAGAATACGTGGTGTTGCTATGCGAATACTGTCATTATGTGCGCGAATGCTATCTCGCTCCATTCTTTTCCGCTCCTTTTCGGTAATAACTTTTTTAGGTATAGAATCAGAATGAACAGTTGTTGTAGTATCACGAACTTTAAGGGTGTCAGGTGGCTCCTGAGCATGCAACAATCCAATCCGTGTAAAACAGATAAGGCTGATAATCAATACTATCCTAAATAAATTATTTTGCATAGCCCGCAAAGGTACAAAAATTATGCAAAACTATAATTTAATAGAGGGTTTATATACCAGCTACCCTCTCTTTGTAAACGGCGATACACTCGTCAAGTCTCTGGTGAGCTGTGGTATCTCCGGGGATATTATGCGAGGGGTGAATGTAGAGTTTCACACCTCTTTCCGCTAAAATCTCAGCTACAGTGGTTACTGTCATCCAAACCAATGTAATAAATGCCATGGTGGAGACCGGACCAACTTTGTCCTGATGATTTTTTAATGTAACCGATGCGTCAACTAGGGGGGCGCATGAGTCAACAACCAAATCTGCGATTTCAAATAGTGTTTTTCCGCAAGAGTGTCTTGTCTTCTTTCCTTCTGTCTCTTTAGCAGAGCCGAAAACAATAACTTTCATCCCTAACTCTTTTGCTTTTAGGGCAATATCTATGTTCACATTATTTATACCGGTGTGCGAGAAAATCCACATAGTATCTCTCTTATCAAAGTTATATGACTGCATAATAGCATTGCCATACCCTTCTGCCCTCTCAAGGAAGAGAAATTGATGAATTCCCATCTCTCCGGTAATTCTAGTGAAAAATGTTAGAGGGAGTTCGCATAATGGGTGGAACCCTACAAATCCACCAATGCGAGGGTACATCTCTTCAACAGGGATAGTGGCGTGTCCACAACCGAATGTGTGTACCCATCTTTTTTGTTCAATACTATCCGCCATAATTTCAGCGGCTTTCTTAATATTTTCAATCTGTGTCTTTTCTATGTTTGCCATCACAGCTCTGGCATTGTTTAACCACTCTATTGCTAACATTTTTTGAATATTGAATATTTTTATGACAAAAATAATACTTTTTTGCTAAAAAACTATGATTTTTTACTAAAACCAGCGAAAGAAATTAATACTATTGCTAATATCGCTCCCATCAGTATGTAGGGATGGGTTTTAATCCCCAAGGCGCCCAAAAGAAAATTAAGAGAGGTATTCCCTAACAAGGCAATAACTAGTGCAAAACTAAAGGCAGTTCCTGACATCTCTTTATATTTTTCTCCAACTTTTCCGAGTATGACCGGGAAAGTGGAGGCAAGTCCCATTCCGAGGAGTGTCGCGCCTAAGAGGGCAATAGATGTGTTATGTGAGACAATAATGGTAACTACCCCCATGAAAGAGATTAACATTGAAAGAGCCAAAATGTTTTTAGTCGGAAATTTTTTAAGGAGATAGATTAGAAGTAGTCTGCTTATCCCCATCCCCACTACTATAAAACTGAGTGCATATTGAGCCTGATCAAGGGACATTCCCCTTAATTGCGTCAGATATGTAGGAGTCCAACTTTGAGCAACTCCTTCAAGTCCACTCTGGAAGAAGAGAACGAAACTCATAATCAGCAGCAATGGCTCTTTAGCCATTGAGGCTATTTTTTTAAGGGGTACTCCTTGTTTGTGTTTGGCTTCAGGGAATTTTATTATTAAGAAGAAAATAGCTGCAATTAACATTATTGCTCCTGTACCTGAGACTATAGGGGTGTACCCCATTGATTTGGAGAGGGAGGCGAGAAGAAAAGGGATAGTAAAAGCCCCCAAGCAGTAAAAGAAGCCGAGGAGAGAGAGGTTAGCTGATCTTGAGTGGTCTGATGAAATATCTGAAACAAGCGCGTTAGTAGCACCATTTAACATTCCTCCGCTGGTTCCAAGTATGAAAATAGAGACTCTTATCATACTCACATCGCTGGTAAATGCTAAAATCTCGAGTCCGATAAGCCCTAAGAGAGTGGCTGTGACCATCAATGATTTATATCCGTATCTATCTATTATTATTCCGAATACCAGCGAGCCTAATAGAATACCTAATGGAAGGAGTCCTACAAGTGTAGATGACTGAGCTGTATTTAGGTTAAGAGATTCAGAAAGAGAGGGGAGGATAGCCCCCATTACGGTAAAAGCCACTCCAAAAAAGAGCATCCCGATGAATCCTGCAATCAGGACTAGTGTCTTATTTTCTTTCATTTTTCTGTGGCTTTAATTGCAACAGCTGCTGCTCCATATAACCCTGCCATCTTGGGGAGCTGGGTTGCAATGAAATTAACTTTTTTAATGGATATAGGCTGTGCCCATTTAGATGCCTCTTCATAAATTCTCCCTATTAGTGGAACAGCCGGACCGAAGAGACCACCACCAAAAATAACTAGTTCGGGGTTAAAAATGCTTACCAAATTAGCTGCTGCCATTCCCCATAGTTCGATAGCCTGATTAATAACTTTTATGGCAATAGGGTCATTAACAAGATAGGCTGCAAATACTTCATAGGAGGTGATTTTTTCTCTTTGGTACTGCTTTAACACCCCTTTGTAACTCTTTTCTGACCCGAGTAACTTTCTTACTTGCTTTGCAAGTCCCTCCCCTGAAGCATAAGTTTCAAAACAGCCACATTGGTCATATACCTTATTATATGGAGGTTTCAGAGCCATCCAGCCGACAGCACCGATAATATCGTCTGCTCCATGCAGTATTACTCCATCCACAACTATTCCTGCCCCTATTCCTGTCCCCACTGATAGAAAAATAGCATTATTACACCCCTTGGCTGCTCCCATTCTCTGTTCACCGAGAATATAACAAGTCCTATCACTTTCAATAGAGATGGTAGCAGATGGGAAGCTACTTCTCATCTCCTCCAATAGAGGATAGTTGTTCCAATTTGGAATATTGGGAGCCCAAACAGACCCTGTTTTTGAATATGAAATACCGGGGACGCAAACCCCGATACTTACCGGGTGGTTGGGGAGAATCCCCCCTCTCTTCATTATTCTCTCACACAGCGTCGTAACAAGTTCGCCAACCTCTTTTCCTTCCCTTCCTTCAAGCAGAAGGCTGTCTTGTAATAGGAGATTACCGGATTTATCAAAAATTCCTGCTGATATTTTAGTACCGCCAATGTCAATACTAATGTAATTCATGGAAATTTGGTGTTAATTATCAATTATTAATACCCCTTTGGATTTCAGGTCTTCAATATTTTTAAGGTGCTCCTCATAGTCTATATAAGCGATTGCATTTTTAAGAATAGAGACTTGAACTCCAATTTTAAGAAAGTCGAGAGAGGTCTCTCTTATGCAAAACTCAGAGGCTATTCCACTTATTATAATCTCTTTGCCTGAAAATGAGGCTAAGGTTTTTCCATCATTGTTTCGAGCTACGAACCCTGAATACTCCTCTCTACTCTGAACTCTCCCTTTGTAAAATATGTTTGTGTTTGGGTCAGGACGATTATCTTTATTCTTAACATTATGGTAAAAATCAATATGAATAGCTCCACCGTAGCTCCCTTCAATACAATGCGTGGGCCAAATCCCCCCATTCTCTTTAAAAGAACAGTGCTCTTTTGGGTGGGCATCACAGACATAGAGGACTTTCTGTTCCGGGTGTGCATTTATAAATTCAACACAATTTTTAATGCTCTCTTCAGCCCCTTTACAAGCCAGTGAGCCATCTATAAAGTCGTATATCATATCGACTACTATATGAGTTTTTTCTGACATATTCATTTAAAATGTTTTATCTCTTCGATAAGAGAATTAATAAGTTTCATCTTTAAGTCGTATAAAGAATCCGAAATATCCACTTTATAATAGTGGGGGTTTATGAGTCTCTTCTCAGTAAGGTTGAGGTGATTAAGATTCTTATTATAATACTCCTTCCTCTCATTTATATGGGGCTCTTTCACAATAAGTTGACCCTCTTTTAATACTTGTCTCTGTAGCACCTTGAAATCGTAACTCCCTTTTTCAAAATAGGTAATTTTTGTCTCATCATATTCATCTCTAATAGAAAAATTTTCTCCACTTTCAATAGCCTTAGTTAGGGTGTCCCCTCTAAGACAGGTTACATCTCCTTTGAAATAACCATCCCTAATGATCCTGTAGGTAATCTGGAAGCCGGGATTTATAAGTTTGCTTTTATCTTCTGAGCGTTTAAGAACCGGTTTATCATCTATTTGAACCAATTTATAGACATTCCCGAAGCAGGGGTTATGTTTACTTGTGGCTATAGCATCTCCGACTCCATAAACATCAATAGCTGCTTTCTGTCTTTCAAGTTCAGCTATAAGATATTCGTCTAAGGCATTGGTGGCGAATATTTTACACTTTGTGAGTCCTGCTTTATCAAGTTCGGCTCTGCACTGTCCTGAGAGGTATGCAAGGTCACCACTATCAAGACGGATACTGTAACCTGGAGCATAGTCATCACCTATGCCGTTGTTTATAAATGCTTTAATGGCATTTTTTAATCCGCATTTAAGGGTGTCGTAAGTATCGATAAGGAGGGTTATAGGCTCATTTTTATGTGTCTTTATATAGACTTCAAAGGCTTCATATTCACCGGCTATCGTACAGCCAAAAGAGGTAACGAAACTATGTGCCATAGTACCGCTTGCCTGGAAGCCGAATTTCGTGCTTGCAAGAATATTTGAACTATTATAACACCCTGCTATATAAGCTGCTTTTGCCCCATAAGTGGCTGCCCATGGACCATGTGCCCTTCGTGAGCCAAATTCGCTAACAGGCTTCGGGGTACTGCGACTTACTCGTGAAGCTTTAGTGGCAATGGCCATCTGATGATTCATAATACAGAGGAGCGGGGTCTCTAAAACCTGTGCCTCAATTATGGGGGCTTCTATTGTTAAAATAGGTTCTGCAGGGAAGGCTATTTCTCCCTCTCGCATAGCATAAACGTTTCCGGTAAAGTGCATTTGGGAAAGGTATTTACGATACTCATCATACTCTTCACCAGGGAGAAATTGTTCAAAGAACTCTTCCCCCTTGGAGCCAAGTCCGGAGATCATTTCGAGTGCCTCCTCAATGCCGGAAACTACTGCCCAGTTATTATTATCCGGGGCTCTCCTAAAGAAAAGATTGAAAATTCCCCTCTGCTCCTTCATCCCATTGTCATAGAATGATTTCCCCATGGTATATTGATATTTGTCGGAGCAATAAGAAATATTAAGATTCATTATAAATTATTTAAGGTTAAACAAAGATATGGCTTTTATTTATTATTTTTGCAAAGAATAAAGTTATATTTATGAAAGAAGTCGCATCTCTATTTGAACAATTTACGGGTGAAAAAGCCCTATCAGTCACAGAATTACCCTCTTCAGGGAGCAATCGCCGCTATTTTAGGATAGTAGGGACAACTCAAACACTTATCGGGGCTAAAGGGACCTCTATCGAGGAAAATAAGGCTTTTTGGTCTATTGCAGAGCACTTCTGCACGAGAGGTCTTCCTGTTCCAAAAGTATTAGCTCATGATAAGACATTTAGTTGTTATCTCCAGCAAGATTTAGGGGATGATGTTCTCTATAAGGTTATATCAAATGGGCGCGAAAAGGGGAGATATGACGAAAATGAGAAGGCTCTCCTTAAAAAGTCTATTTCCCTCCTCCCTGCTATTCAGTTTGAGGGGGCAGAGGGGTTTGATTTCTCAGTCTGCTATCCCCAGCCGGAGTTCGATGAGAGGATGATCGCTTTCGACCAAAACTATTTTAAGTACTGTTTTCTCAAAGCCACCGGTCTTGAATTTAGTGAGATAAGGCTTGATGAAGATTTTAAAAGGATGTGCGATGTCTTGATGAGAAACTCCTCATCTACATTTTTATATAGGGACTTCCAGGCGAGGAATGTAATGATAGTGGATGGGAATCCATATTTTATTGATTTTCAAGGGGGGAGGAAGGGACCTATCTATTATGATGTTGCCTCTTTTGTCTGGCAGGCAAAAGCTAATTACTCTGAGGAGTTAAAACAGGAGTTAATAGAGACCTATATAGCTGCTCTTCAGAGGTATATCCCTGTAGATGAGAAATATTTTCATAATCAGCTCAGGCATTTTGTACTTTTCAGAACCCTGCAAGTGCTCGGAGCTTATGGTTTTAGAGGTTATTTTGAGAAAAAACCACATTTTCTCCAGAGCGTCCCTTATGCAATGGATAATATAAGGGGACTTCTTAAAACCCCTTTTAAAGAGTACCCTTATCTCTCGGAAATCTTACTCGAGTTAACTAAGATGAAGCAGTTTACCGATGTGGGATTGAATAATAAACTTGAGGTTAGGATTTATAGTTTTGCTTATAAGAAAGGGATTCCAAATGATATTTCAGGTAATGGTGGTGGATATGTTTTTGACTGTAGGGGGATTAACAACCCGGGAAAATTTGAACATTTTTCCCATTTTACCGGCAGAGATAAAGAGGTGATAGACTTTTTAGAGGAGGATGGAGGGGTTAGTAAGTTTCTTAACAATGCTTATGAACTAGCCGATGCTCATGTTCAGAGATATATTGAGAGAAAATTCACCTCATTGATGTTCTCATTTGGGTGTACGGGGGGACAGCACCGTTCTGTCTATTGTGCCGAGCATCTTGCAGAGCATATCGCCAAGAAATATGATGTAAGGGTCTTTTTGTTCCATAGAGAATTAGAAATAGAGAGGGAGTTATAATTATGGTGGAATCTCCAAAGGTAGCAATGGTTTTTGCGGCGGGGCTTGGTACCCGTCTAAAACCTTTGACAGATACCATTCCTAAGGCTCTTGTCTCTTACGAAGGGAGACCGTTGCTCGAGAGGGTACTCACAAAACTAAAGGTAAGCGGTTTTACCAAAGTTATCATAAATATTCATCATTTCCCTGAGCAAATAATAGAGTTTATCCACTCAAATAATAATTTTGGGATGGATATCCTTTTCTCTGACGAAAAGGGGCTCCTTAGGGAGACAGGAGGGGGGATAAAATATGCTGAAGGGGCTATTTTATCGCAGATAGGGGGATCGGAGCAGGACTCTTTTTTGGTGCACAATGTTGATATTGTCTCCGATATTGATCTAAATTGGTTTTATGCACAGCATAACTCTTTTAACGGTGAGGAGCGACCTATTGCTACCCTTTTAGTAAGTGAAAGGGAGACTGCAAGGTATTTCCTTTTCGATTCAGAAATGAGGCTTGTGGGGTGGACTAATGTAATAACTGGGGAGGTGCGTTCCCCTTATGGAGAGATTGATCCAAGTAAATATAGAAAATTAGCTTTCAGCGGGATGCATGTTCTCTCTACTGCCGTATTCCCATTAATGAGCGGTTTCCCGGAAAAATTTTCGATAGTAGATTTTTATCTCTCAATGGCTGATAAACAGATTATAAGGGGGGTAAGTCAGCCAAAGGGGGTCTCGATAGTGGATGTTGGAAAATTAAATCAAATCAAATAGTATGAAACGAATAATAATTATAGGAGCGACATCGGGACTTGGGTATAAGGTAGCTGAATTATACCTCGAAAAAGGGTGGGTGGTCGGTGTAGCCGGACGTAGAGAAGAGTTGTTAAACAAGTTTAAAGAGAGGGCACCGGAGAGGGTTTTTACCAAGAAGATAGATGTTACCTCTGATGATGCCCCTAAGGATTTACGTGAGTTTATTTCTGAGCTCGGAGGGATGGATCTCTTTTTAAATTGCTCAGGAATGGGGAGAAAAAATCCCTCTGTGGAGCGTGGTATAGAGGTAGAGACTGTGGCAACCAACGTTAAAGGGTTTACTGCGGTTTTGCTTGAGGCATTTGATTTCTTTAAGGAGCAGGGGTATGGGCATCTGGCTGTTATCTCATCTATCTCCGGTACAAGAGGATTAGGAGTAGCTCCTTCTTACTCTGCCACTAAGGCTTTCCAGCAGTTCTATATGCAGGCTTTAACTCAGAATGTTCGCATAAATGGGATGGAGAATATAAAATTCACCGATATACGCCCCGGTTTTGTAGCAACAGATTTTATACAAGAGACAAATTACCCCTTAGTTCTTTCAGCGGATAAGGTGGCACGAACAATAGTGAAAGCCCTTGATAAAAAGAGGAGAGTGGTAACTATTGATTGGAAATTCTCAATCATTGTATTTGTATGGAGACTCCTCCCAAGGGCTCTATGGGAAAAATTGAAGATTACGAATTAAATTAGTACTTTTGTAACTCTTACCGATAATTGCATCTAATATGAAACGAGTCCCCTCTATATTATTAATAGTGGCTACGCTTTTGCTTAGCATAAACCTTAATGGACAGACGCTAACTCATTTATGGTCAGGTCTTACAGAGAGACAGGCGGTAATGCCTAAGGGGAATGCCCCATTTCAAACCCCTACAAGAGTCCCTTTCAAAATACTCCCTGCTAAACTTATCCCTGACGGGGAAGGGGAGTGGATAATTTCCGAAGGGTGGAGTTTGACAGACAATACCACTTTTATGGAGAGAATGTTAGGAAAAAGCAGTGTGGATGTTTCACGTCACTACAATGCTACCGTTCCTGGAACAGTTCTTACCACCTTGGTGGAGCAGGGGGTCTATCCGGACCCTTATTTTGGTTTAAATAACCTCTCTATTCCCGATTCTCTAAGTCGTCAAAGTTGGTGGTATGAGGTCTCCTTTAAACTCCCCGAAGGGGTAAAAGGGGAGAGGAAGTATCTCCTTTTCAATGGGATAAATTATCGTTCTGAAATTTACCTGAATGGGAAAAAAGTTGGGGGTACCACCGGGGCTTTTAAACGCGAACTTATTGATATTACGAATATAGTTTCGGAGAGTTATAATCTTAAAGTACATATTCACCCATTAAATAACCCCGGTATCCCACATGAGCAATCTATGTCTGAGGGTCAAGGACTTAACGGGGGGATAACCTCTGCTGATGGTCCTACTTTCATCGCCTCTATGGGGTGGGATTGGATTCCCGGAATCAGAGATAGAAATATCGGGATTTGGCAGGATGTTCGTCTTGTAGTGGGAGGGGAAGTGAGGATTGGGGACCCTTTGGTGGTTACTAAACTCCCTCTTCCGGATACCACTCGTGCCTCTATAAGGGTCGAGACAATGATTTTCAATGACGGGAACACTCCTGTAGAGGGGGAACTCTCAGCAACAATAAAATTCAATGGGGGAGTGGTAGTTTCGGATTTAAGAATTCCATATCAGCTTTCAGCGGGGGAGAGTAAAAAACTCCTCTTCACCCCTGAAACCTTCGCAGCACTTAATTTCTCCTCTCCCCACCTTTGGTGGCCCAATGGTTATGGTGCTCCTAACCTTTATCAGTTGGAGTTGCGCACTCACAACTCCGTTAAAACCATTACCTTCGGTATCAGAGAACTCTCTTACGAGTTAATGGTAGACAATTCAGGAAAACAGGAGAGGGTAGCCTACACCCCTGTTCATAGAGAGAGTAGTGAACCACTCTTCGATTATATAAATAGAGTCCCTTATACGAAATCCAATAATCTTCCCATCTTTGCAAGCAAAGACCTTTCGGGAGTGGAGTTTTTGGACAATAACGATCCTGTGGGTCCCTATCTGGTTCTAAGAGTCAATGGAGTAAGAATTTTCTGCCGTGGTGGAAACTGGGGGATGGATGATGCTATGAAGAGAGTTTCGAGAGAGAGATTAGAGCCTTATTTCAAGCTCCATAAAGATTTGAATTTCAATATAGTAAGAAACTGGACAGGGGAGTCAACCGAAGAGGTGTTCTATACTCTTGCAGATGAATATGGAATGCTTGTTTGGAACGATTTCTGGATTACCACAGATGACACAGTAGAGCCTGCAGATTTCGACCTCTTTATGACTAATGCAAGGGATGTGGTTCTACGTTATCGTAATCACCCCTCTATTGTTTTATGGTGCCCTCGTAATGAAGGGTTTGCACCAAAAGCAATGGAGCCAAGACTTGCATCTTTAATTGCAGCGGAAGACCCTACACGCCACTATCATGGACAGTCCCGTTTCCTAAATATGGACAGTAGTGGTCCTTGGGGATACTTCGAAGATCCCTCATATTACTATTTAGAGAGGGCAAAAGGGTTTAATACGGAGATGGGGGCTTATGCTATCCCCACCTCTTCGACTTTAAAGAAGTTTATTGCCCCTGAGGATAGGTGGCCCATTAATGATGTCTTGGCATATCATGACCTACACCATACTACACAGAATTTTAATGGTTTTATGAAAGCTGTTGAGGCTTACGGGAAACCGATAGGGCTTGAGGATTTCTCTTCTAAGGCACAGTTCGTCTGTTATGATGCTTGGAGGAGTATGTTAGAGGCTTGGAATAGTAGGATGTGGAATAATACCACAGGGCTTATTCTCTGGATGAGCCACCCTGCCTGGCCAAGTATGATTTGGCAGACATATACTTATGACTATGAAACTCCCGGCTCTTACTTTGGTTCTAAAAAGGCATGCGAGCCTCTCCATATACAAATGAATCTTCCTGATAATAAGATTATTATCGTTAATACGACCAGAAATACTTATAAGAAACTAACAGCCGAGTTTTATATTTATGATGAAAGCGGAAAGGTTCTCTCCAAACGGGTGGAGAAGAATTATCAGGCTGCCCCAAATACCATTACAGAGTGTTTTATCCCCGATATGACAGGTACGCTCCCAGATAACTATATTATTCGTCTTCTTCTGAAAGACTCTTCAGGGAAAACACTCTCTACAAATGATTACATAAAGGGGTTTAAATCCTCCTTTAATGGGTCTGCCGAGGTGTTGTATAAAGTTAAAAAAACAGCTAAGGGACTCTTTGTGGAGTTGAAAAACACCTCTAAGCTAGTAGCATTGGGGATTAAGTTGAACTTAACAGATTCTCAGAGTGGAGAGCATCTGCTTCCCACTCTCTTCTCGGACGGATACTTTAATCTTCTACCGTCAGAGAGTAGGTCTATACAGATTTTAGAGAGAGATAACATCCCTTCTGGAGGGGTGATAACCATTGATTATTATAATATTAAAAAATAAAATATATGAAAAGAACATTTCTAACAGGTTTAGTAACCGCTATCGCAATTATCCTATTAGGCTCTTGTACAGCCAAAAAAGAGGTTTACAATGAGGGGATCAATATAATCCCTACTCCACTATCAATGACCGTACTTGAAGGAGACGGTTTTATTCTTGGAAAAACCATAGAGATAACTGTTAACTCTAAGGAGGCTTTACAGGTAGCATATTTCTTTGAGTCAAAACTCAAACTCTCCACAGGTGCAAAGATTAAAGTGGAGATGAGAGAGACACCCGGAAATATTAATCTCTTTTTGGATGAGAATTTTGACTCCAAAGGGGAGGGGTACTCATTGAAAGTAACAGCAGAGGGGGTAAATGTGACAGCGAAGGCTCCTGCCGGTCTTTTTTATGGAATGCAGACTCTGCTTCAACTTTTACCTGCCGAGGTGGAGAGTGCGAAGAGAGTTTCAGGTATTGAGTGGAAGGCTCCGGCAGTAGAGATAAAAGATGAACCTCGTTTTGGGTATAGAGGAGTTCTATTGGATGTATGCCGCCATTTTGCACCTGTTGACTTTATAAAGAAGCAGTTGGATGTAATGGCTCTTTTCAAAATTAACAGATTCCATTGGCACCTAACTGAAGATCAGGCTTGGCGCGTGGAGATAAAGCAGTACCCTCTATTAACAGAGATAGGGTCAAAAAGAGTTGAAGGAGAGGGATTTGAGCACTCAGGTTTTTATACCCAGGAGGAGATAAAAGAGATAGTAGCTTATGCTGCAGAGCGTCAGATAACCATTGTTCCAGAATTAGAGGTTCCCGGGCATGAATTAGCAGCTATTGCTGCATACCCTGAGCTCTCTTGTAAAGGGGAACCGATCACTCCGAGGATTGTTTGGGGTGTGGAGGATATTGTTATGTGTCCCGGGAAAGAGGACATGTTTGTTTTCCTTGAGAATGTTATTAGCGAACTGGCTCCTCTATTCCCCGGTGAGTATTTCCATATTGGTGGAGATGAGTGCCCTAAGAGTAGTTGGAAAGAGTGTCCTCTCTGTCAGGCTAAGATTAAAAAAGAGGGATTTAAGAGCAATAAAAATCATACTGCCGAGGAGTATCTTCAGAGTTATGTAATTAGAAGGGTTGAGGCTATGCTTGCAAAGTATGGAAAAAAGATTATCGGATGGGATGAGATTCTTGAAGGGGGACTTGCTCCCACTGCCACTGTTATGTCATGGAGAGGTGAAGAGGGGGGTATTGCGGCAGCAAACGAAGGGCATGATGCTATTATGACTCCCGGAAGTCAAGGGATGTATATAGACCATTATCAGGGTGACAGCAAGATAGAGCCGGTAGCCATCGGTGGATATTCCACTCTTGAAAAAGTATATAGTTATGATCCTGTTCCTCAGTCGCTTATAGAGTCAGGAAAAGCTCATCATATAATCGGTGTTCAGAATAATCTTTGGGCAGAATATCTTTATACCACAGACCTTGTGGAGTATAGATTATGGCCAAGAGCCATTGCCCTTTCAGAAATAGCTTGGAGCGTTCCTGAAAATAAGAACTTCGGAGATTTTTCCAGAAGGATAGAAAATGCGCTTGTACGTCTTGATAATCATAATATTAATTATCATATCCCTCTACCTGAGCAGCCTAATGGCTCATGTGACTATGTTGCTTTCACTGATAAAGCTACCCTTGAGTTTACCACCACTCGTCCTATGAGGATTATTTATACCCTTAACGGAGTGATTCCTGCTGATAATTCGGCTACTTATACTGAGCCGATTACCATCGACAAGACTACTACTCTGAAGATTTGTACTATTCTTCCATCAGGGAAGAAATCACCCGTCCGCACCATTACCGTTGAGAAGCAGACACTTGCACCTGCACTTACTGTGGAGGCGCCTAAATCAGGAATTCTTATGAAGAGTACCCCCGGTTACTATCTTAATGTGGATGAGTTAAATAAGAGTGAAAGGGAGTGGAGCGAAGAGTCTGTTGTATCTGATTTCTTTGCACTTAGAGCACTTTATCCCTCTAATGAATCTGTAAGAAATTTCCCTCATTATGCTGCGATAGGGAGAGGGCTTGTAAATATACCTGAGGATGGAGTCTATTATTTCTCTTCTAATAATGACGAGGTATGGATAGATGGGGAGCTACTAATTAATAATAGAAATGAGGTTAAGAAGTTTTCTCGTAACGACAAGTCTGTAGCTCTTGCTGCAGGAATGCATGAAATCAAAGTGGTATTTCTATCTCATATCATTGGTGGAGTCCCCTCTGTTTGGGATGCTGCGGATGTTAAAATTAGAAAAGAGGGTAATAATAGTTTTGAAAAAATAACTGCTGAAATGCTATTTCATCAATAATTATAAGAGATATGATAAAATTTCTTCTACTCCTGCCATTAGTCTTAACTCCGTATTGGAAAGACGTATCGGTATATAAAGTTAATCGTGAAGATTATCGTACAGAGTTTATCTCATTTAACTCAAAAGAAGAGGCTCTT
Source organism: uncultured Muribaculaceae bacterium (assembly GCA_964432305.1). Classification (GTDB taxonomy): domain Bacteria; phylum Bacteroidota; class Bacteroidia; order Bacteroidales; family UBA932; genus CAYSND01. The sequence goes on from CAYSND010000001.1 coordinate 21,554, forward strand.
TCCAAGAAGTTCGAGGAGTCCCCTTACTACTACTCTCTTAACGGTGTATGGAAGTTTCTCTACTCAGACGATTATAGAGAGATCCCTGAAGGGGTTCAGAATATGGACAATGTCTCTTCCTGGGATGATATTACAGTCCCCGGAAATTGGGAGAGACAAGGGTATGGGGTGGCTATCTATGTAAATCACCCTTATGAATTTCAAACAAAGAATCCAACCCCCCCTCTATTACCGGAGAAGAACCCTATGGGGGTATATCATAGAACCTTTGACCTCCCTTCAGGTTGGGGTGATAGAGAGATTCTCTTAAATATATGTGGTGCCAAATCAGGAGTTTATGTTTATTTGAACGGAGAGGAGATAGGGTATTCTACTAATTCAAAAGATAGGGCAGAGTTCAGACTTACAGGGGTGCAGAGAGATGGGAAACCTCTTCTTAAAGAGAAGGGTAATGTCCTTGTTTTTAAGATTATGCGTTGGAGTAGTGGCTCTTGGCTCGAGTGTCAGGACTTTTGGAGAATAAGTGGTATTGAGAGGGATGTTTACCTTTCATCTGAGCCAAAAGCTTTTGTGAAAGATTTTTCGGTAGTCTCAAAACTTGATAAGGGGTTGAAGGATGGATACTTTGCATTGGATCTATCCCTTTCCAACCCTTCCGAGAAGGAGATAACAGTCGGGTATGAACTATTGGATGCACAAGGGAGTGTAGTGGCTTCCGAGAGTTCAAAGAGTTCCGGTGCTGAAATTTGTTTTTCTAAAACCCTCCCCGATGTGGAGAAATGGAGCGCAGAATCCCCGTATCTATATAGACTTCTAATCTCGGTTAGCTCAGATGGTAAGGTGGAGTATATCCCTTTCAGAGTCGGTTTCAGAAGGTTTGAAATAGTAGGTTCCCTCTTTTTGGTAAATGGTGAGCCTATTAAGTTTAAGGGGGTTAATATCCATGAACACAACGAAGTAACCGGTCACTATGTTACCGAGGAGTTAATGAGGAAAGATTTCGAGATAATGCGAAAGAACAATATCAATGCTGTTCGTACCGCACACTACCCTCAGCCAAGGAGATTTTATGAATTATGTGATGAGATAGGGATTTATGTCTATACAGAGGCTAATATTGAGTCGCATGGTATGGGGTATAACCTCAATCGTGGACGTTCTCTTGGAAATAACAGGGATTTTTGGGGCCTCCATTTGGATAGAATAGAGGGGATGTATAAAAGGACAGCCAATTACCCTTCCGTAGCTATTTTATCACTTGGGAATGAGGCAGGGAACGGATATAATTTCTATAAAGCTTATGAGTGGATTGAGAGACTTGAGAAGGGGGAGAATAAGATGAACAGACCTATCTGCTATGAGAGGGCATTATGGGAGTGGAATAGCGATATGTATGTTCCCCAATACCCCGATGCCGAATGGTTCCAGAAAATAGGGGAGTCAGGAAGCGACCGCCCTATCATGCCATCAGAATATTCACACTCTATGGGTAACTCCACAGGTGGTATATGGAGACAGTGGTACTATATATATCAGTATCCTCATCTTCAAGGTGCATTTATTTGGGACTGGGTCGATCAGGGGCTGTTAGAGCACGATGCAGAAGGGAGAAAATATTGGACTTTCGGTGGTGATTATGGTGTTAATACGCCGAGTGACGGGAATTTCTGCTGTAATGGTTTAATAAACCCTAATCGTCAACCTCACCCCGCAATAGATGAGGTTAAATATGCTTATTCTAATTTTGCTGTCAAAGAGATAGATATACAGAGGGGAATTTTTGAGGTTGCTAATAGATTTTATTTCACAGACTTATCTAAATATGAGCTCCTCTATAATATTTTAGAAGAGGGGAAAGTGATAAAGAAGGGGAGCCTTAACCTGACCACTCCTCCTCAAAAGTCAGAGCAGATTACCATCCCTCTCGATAAAATATCTATGAAAGAGGGGTATTATTATCTTATTAATTTCTCCCTTGTTACTAAGAGTGAGGAGAGATATATCCCTGCTAAATATAGTATAGCAAAGGAGCAGTTTATTCTTAAAGCCCCTGCTAAAACTATAAACAAAATAGCAACAAAGGGGGCACCACTCTCTCTCTCTGAAGATCCCTCCAAAGTTACTATCTCCTCAAAGAGTGTGAGCTTGCTCCTTAATAAAGTTTCAGGCGAAGTTATCTCATTGAAATATAAAGGGAAGGAAATTTTCACAGATAATTTCGGTATAAGACCAAATTTCTGGAGGGCTCCTGTGGATAATGATTACGGAAGTAATATGCCTGTTAGGCTTGCTATATGGAAAAATGCCCCTACAGTTTCTGAAGTAACTGCCCGTATGCAAGATGGAAACGGAGTAATAAATGTTAAATACAGACTTGCCCCGGGTAATACTCTCGAGTTGGTTTATACACTCTACCCCTCAGGTGAACTCCATACTGCACTTAATTACTCTGCAGCACCCGAAGGGACACCTGAGATTCCAAGATTAGGTGTAAGATTCAGACTCCCTAAGAGCAATAATATGTTTACCTACTTCGGAAGAGGTCCTCACGAGAACTATGTTGATAGAAAGGCAGGTTCTATGATGGGGCTCTATGCGTTAAATACTGATATTTCATATTTCCCTTATGTCCGTCCTCAGGAGAATGGGCACAGATGTGATACTAAATGGTTGTCTTTCAATGGATTCAGGATAATTGCCGACGACCTTTTAGAGTTTAATGTTCTACATAATAGTGTCGAGGATTTCGACAGGGGTAAACAGAGTCATATTAATGACATAATTCCTCAGAATTTTGTTGAGGTTTCTCTCGATTTTAAACATATGGGAATCGGAGGTTTTGATAGTTGGGGGAGCAGACCTGAGGATTATGCACTTGTGGATGCTAAAGGAACTTATAGTTGGGGATTTTCGATAGTACCTTAATTTAAGTATAATGGAGAGAAGAAAATTGGTTTTTGGGGTAACAGGAACGGTTATCGGCTCAGTAATACTTGGAGCCAACTGTTCCCCTGCGCCCCAAAAGAGTAAAAAGCCTAATGTTATCTACATTCTTGCCGATGATCTTGGCTATGGAGACCTTGCTTGTTATGGACAACAAAAAATCGAGACCCCTAATATAGACGCTCTCGCTTCTAAAGGGATTCGTTTTACTCAGCACTATTCAGGTACTGCTGTCTCTGCTCCATCCAGATGCGTTTTGCTAACAGGGCTCCACACAGGTCACTCGCAGATTAATAACAATGACGAGATGGCAAGTCGTGGTAATGTTTGGAGTCATAGTGCAATGCTTGCAGACTCCACACTTGAAGGGCAACGTCCTTTGAAAGAGGGGACCATAACACTTGCCACCAAGATGAAAGAGGCAGGACTTGTTACTGCCTGCGTAGGGAAGTGGGGGTTGGGCTACCCCGGCTCCGAAGGGACTCCGAATAAGATGGGATTCGATTTTTTCTATGGGTATAACTGCCAGAGGCAGGCTCATACTTACTTTCCCCCTTTCGTCTATCGCAATGAGAGGAGGGAGTATCTAAACAATGAGTTTCGTCCTCCGCATGCCTCTCCCTTAGATAAAGGGGCAGACCCTTATTTAGAGAGAAGTTATGAAAAATATTGGCAGAAGGAGTATGTTCCGGATCTCTCTTTTAATGAGATAAGGTCATTTATTAATAATAATAGGGATACCTCTTTCTTCCTTATGTGGACTACCACCATTCCGCATGTTCCGCTTCAAGCACCTAAAAGATGGGTTGATTATTATGTTAAGAAATTCGGTGATGAAAAGCCATATACTGGGGGGGAATATTTCCCCTGTAGATATCCACATGCTACTTATGCTGCTATGATTAGTTATTTCGATGAGCAGGTGGGACTATTGGTGGAGCAGTTAAAAGAGCTTGGAATTTACGATAATACTGTGATTATATTTACAAGTGACAATGGTCCTTCAATGGCTACAGGAGGGGCAGACTCCCCTTGGTTTAATAGTGCAGCCCCTTTTAGCAGTGAGAATGGGAGGGTAAAAGCCTCTTTACGTGAAGGTGGTATCAGGGTTCCTATGGTTATTACATGGGGCGAGAAGATAAAGAGAGCTAGAGAGTCGGATCATATTTCAGCTTTCTGGGATGTTATGCCTACTCTTTGTGAATTAGAAGGGGTAAAGGCTCCTGCTGAAACCGATGGAATCTCTTTTCTCCCAACGCTTCTCGGTAAAAAACAGAAGAAGCATGAATATCTTTATTGGGAGTTTCCGGCAGGGAGTGGCTCTAAAGCTCTTAGAATGGGGGATTGGAAAGGTTATATAGAGAATACAAATAAAGGAAACACCTTAATAGAACTCTATGACTTGAAAAAAGACCCATTAGAGAAAAATGATGTAGCAGCTCTAAATAAAGATGTGGTGAAAAAGATGAACGAGATAATGAATAAGTAAGATATTTGATAAACAATATATTATGAGAAAACTTTTATTGCTTTTAATATTCCCTATTTTTATTTTGGGGTGTAATGGTAAGGGAGAGAGTAATTTTACCCAATTTGTAGATCCATATATTGGTTCCGGTGACCATGGGCATGTCTTTGTGGGGGCAAATCTCCCTTTTGGATTCGTTCAGCTTGGTCCCAATCAGTTGACTCAAGGGTGGGATTGGTGCTCAGGTTATAACTGGGTGGATTCTACTATTGTAGGGTTTGGACACCTTCATTTGAGCGGAACAGGAATAGGTGATTTGGGCGATGTGGTTTTAATGCCTGCCGTGGGTGAGGTAAAAATGGTAAGAGGGGTGGTAGAAGACCCTGTCTCCGGGATTTACTCACACTTTTCCCATGAAAAGGAGAGTGTGCGTCCCGGTTTTTACTCTGTTTATCTCGACAGGTATGATATCTCTGTGGAACTCACTGCTACTAAGCGCGTAGGTTTTCATAAATACAAATTCCCTAAATCGGAGGATGCAAAGGTTATTTTTGACCTCCAAAGTGGAATCGGGTGGGACACTCCTGTCGATTGTTATATAAAACAGGAGAGTGAAACTCTCTTTAGCGGTTATAGAAAATCGAAGGGGTGGGCTGAATCTCAGGAGGTCTTTTTCGTGGCAGAATTTTCAAAACCGGTCAAAAGTTTTGCTGTTTACCAATCAGGGGAGTTATTGGAACAATTCTCCGAAACCCCCACAGGGAAAATATTTGCGGCAGCCTCTTTTGGAACCGAGGAGGGTGAAGAGGTAATGGTAAAAGTGGCATTGTCCCCTGTAAGTATAGAGAATGCGAAGTTAAATATGAAAGAGGAGCTTTCAGGTTGGGACTTTGCAAAAACTGTCAAAGAGGCGGATAGTGCTTGGAATGAGGAACTCTCCAAGATTAAGATAGAAACATCAAATCTTTCCGACAAGAAGATATTTTATACTGCCTTATATCATACTATGACTGCTCCATCTCACTTTCAAGATCTGAACGGGGATTATCGCGGAGCTGATCTAAAGGTCTATAACGACACCTCTTTTCTGAATTATACCACTTTTTCTCTCTGGGATACATATCGGGCAGCTCACCCCCTTATGACTATAATCCATCCCGAAAAAGTTAAAGATATGGGAAATACCATGATTGATATATTTAAAAAGCAGGGTAAACTCCCCGTTTGGCACCTTATGGGGAATGAGACTAACTGTATGGTGGGGAATCCGGGTATTCCGGTTCTTGCCGATATGGTTCTGAAAGGGTATGATATAGATGCAGAGGCTGCTTTTGAGGCTATGAAAAGCTCCGCGATGTTGGATGAGCGGGGACTTAAATGGATGAAAAAATATGGATATCTCCCTTATGATTTAGAAGATGCAAATGAATCAGTGGCCAAAACACTCGAATATGCACTTGCCGACTGGTGTGTGGCGCAGGTGGCTCTAAAGCTCGGAAAAATAGAGGATTATAACTATTTTACCAAAAGAAGTAAGGCATATAAATTTTTCTTTGACTCTGAGAAGAGATTTATGAGGGCTCTTTCATCAAAGGGAAAATTCAGAGAACCATTTGATCCTTTCCGCTCTTCACATCGTGTTGATGATTATACGGAAGGGAATGCTTGGCAATATACCTGGCTCGTTCCCCATGATGTTGAGGGACTTGTAGAACTTTTTGGGGGTAAAGTCCCATTCATAGAAAAATTAGATTCTCTCTTTACCGTTAAGGGAGATATGGGAGATGAAGCCTCTCCTGACATTTCAGGACTGATAGGACAATATGCCCACGGTAATGAACCGAGTCATCATATTATTTACCTCTATACTATGTTAGGTCAGCAGTGGAAAACCGCTGACAGAGTTCGTGAAGTGCTTACGACTCTTTATCATGATGCCCCTGCAGGACTCTGTGGAAATGAAGATGTAGGGCAGATGTCGGCATGGTATATAATGTCAGCAATGGGATTTTATCAGGTGGCTCCTGCAGGGGGAGTCTATTATTTTGGCTCGCCTCTCATGGATAAGGTAACTATTAATGTGGGTGGAGATAAGAACTTTACAATAATAGCCCATAATAATAGTCGTGAAAACAAGTATGTAAAAAGTATTAAGCTCAACGGGAAAACCCACTCAGAAAATTATATAAAACACTCCGATATAATGGAAGGTGGTCTCCTTGAGTTTGAAATGACCTCGACACCCCCTCCTGCTCCGTATGGAGCACTCCCTACTTCGCAGCAGATAGAGTGGCAGAAGATGGAGCATTATATGTTTGCTCACTTTGGACCTAACACCTTTACTGATGTAGAGTGGGGGGATGGGAAAGAGGATCCAAAAGTCTTTCTCCCTACTGATCTTGATTGTCGTCAATGGGCTAAAATCGCAAAAGAGTCGGGATTGCAGGGGATAATTGTTACAGCAAAGCATCATGACGGTTTCTGTTTATGGCCTACCAATTACAGCACTCATACTGTTAGAGAGTCCCTTTGGAAAGAGGGTAAAGGGGATGTTATAAAAGAACTCTCAGAGGCTTGTAAGGAGTATGGTATTAAGATGGGGGTCTATCTCTCCCCTTGGGATCAAAATCACCCTACTTACGGAACAGCAGATTATAATAAGGTCTTTGCAGCTACGCTTGATGAAATCCTCTCCTCGTATGGAGATATTTTTGAACAGTGGTTTGACGGAGCTTGTGGGGTGGATATGAAATTCCAATATGATTGGAAGTTGTTTAGAGAGACAGTTTATAAAAATCAGCCAAACGCCATTATATTTAGTGATACAGGACCGGGGTGTAGATGGATAGGGAATGAAAGAGGGTTTGCAGGTGCTACCAACTGGAGTACTATTAATCTTGCAGGGTACCTCCCTGGGAGAGAGTCCCCTTCATTGGATACTCTAAATAGTGGAAACTGCAATGGCTCTCACTGGAGTGCAGGTGAGGTAGATGTATCGATTCGTCCGGGGTGGTTTTATTCCCCCTCTACCGATAATCAAGTTAAGAGTGTGAGTAAACTTATGCAGATATATTATGAGTCAGTAGGTAGAAATGCCACACTTTTATTAAATGTCCCTCCTGACCGCAGGGGTAAAATACACCCTAATGACTCCCTCAGACTTATGGAGTTTAAGAGAGAGAGAGATGCTGCTTTTAAAAACAGGATATTACCTAAATCGGTTTTGTCGGATAATATTAGAGGAGGAGAGGGTTCAAGCTATTCTCCCTCAAATATTATTGATAATGATTATGATACTTATTGGGCTACCGATGATGCTGTTACGTTAGCTTCTGTTACTCTTAATCTAAAGAATAATAGTAAAGTCAATATGATTTTACTCCAAGAGTTTATTCCTCTTGGTCAGAGAATTAAAGAATTTAATGTAGAGTCTCTTAATGATAAAGGGGAGTGGGTTAAAATAGCCTCGGGAACGACTATCGGTTACAAAAGAATAATTCGTTTTAATGAGGTACAGACCTCAGGAATAAGAGTAAATATTACTAAATCTTTAGCTCCTCCAACACTCAATAATATAGAATTATACCATAATAAACAGGAGTGGAAAGAGGTATGGAGGGAGGATTTCAATGGTAATGCTGTAGATACTCTTATATGGTCAAGAGTCCCAAGAGACTATCCCGACTGGAAAAATAAGATGGCGGATGATGATTCGCTTGTATGGGTGAAAGATGGAAACCTTATTCTTAGAGGTGTGGTGAATGGGACTAAACCTGAAGATACTTCTGCATTTTTAACGGGAGGAATTTGGGGAAAATATAAAAAATCTTTTTGGGCAGGAAGAGTTGATATAAAGGCCAAAATAGATTGTGGAACCGGTTTTTGGCCCGCCCTTTGGCTCCTCCCTGATCATCAGAAATGGCCCCATGGAGGGGAGATAGATATAATGGAGCACCTTAATAGGGATAGTATAGTCTATCAAACAGCCCACTCTCCCTATACTCAACTCTTAGGGATAAAAGAGGATCCACAACACTCCGCTCTTATTAAATACAATCCCGGAGAGTTTAATATTTACAGTGTAGAGATTCACACCGATAGCTTGGTCTTTTTTGTGAATGGTAAGAGGAACTTCACGTATCCTAGAATAGAGACTCCGCATAAAGGACAATTCCCATTTGCAGACAACCCCTTCTATCTCATTTTATCTGCACAGCTTGGTGGCTCATGGGTAGGTGAGGTAAATCCTGCTGATCTCCCTTTAGCAATGAGTGTGGATTGGATTAAATTTTCGGAATTAAGAAGTAAATAAAACATGAGAAGGATAACATTTCTACTAATATCTCTTTTTCTACTTATCGGATGTAAAGATAGGGGGATGACTCTGATTAAGTTCAAACAGGGTACATATCATTACTACTCTTCAGAGGCATTTATAAGGGACTATTATATCTCTAACCACGACCAGGTTACACCAAAAAAGATTGCTATCCCTATCGATGGTCTTGAGGATATTATTTTAGATGGAAATGGCTCACACCTGATAATGCATAATCAAATTATCCCTATATCAATAGTCAATTCTAAAAATATTAAACTCAGAAATTTTACCATAGATTACGATAATCCACATATTATTCAAGCTAAAGTGCTTGAGAATGACACTACAAATAGATTTATAATTTTTGAAACAGCCCCCTGGGTACAATATGTTATTAAAGACTCCCTCTTTTATGGAGTAGGGGAGGATTGGGAATATCACCCTACCATAGCAAGCGTATTCGAGGGGGATACTAAAAGGGTACTCTATAATTCGAGTGATATTTCTCTTCATATTAATAGGGTGGAGGAGATTAGTAAAGGGGTTATAAAAGCCAATGGGTGGTTTGACAAAAGACTGCTCCCCGGTACCGTTATGGCTATGCGAACATATTATCGTCCTAATCCCGGTATATTTATCAGTGGCTCTAAGGATATTACGATAGAAAATGTTACTGTTCACTACGCTGAGGGGATGGGGCTTTTGGCACAAATGAGTGAAAATATAACGTTAAATAATTTCTCTGTCGCCTTAAAAGGGGCTACTGATCCCCGTTATTTTACCACCCAGGCAGATGCGACACATTTTTCGGGGTGTAAAGGGGTAATAATCTCCCAAAATGGTCTTTATGAAGGGATGATGGATGATGCCATTAATGTTCATGGTACCTATTTGAAAATAGTAAAGAGGGTGGATGATAGGAGTGTGGTAGGGAGATATATGCATCCTCAAAGCTACGGTTTCTTATGGGGGGAAGCAGGTGATACTGTTAATTTCATACGCTCCAATACTATGGATATCGTAGGTGATAATTATATTATAGAGAGTATTAACCCCTATGATATAGAGAGAGTTTGGGGAGCGAAAGAGTTTCTTGTAACATTTACCACCGGTATAGATACCTGCATAAACGAAAATGTCGGTTTCGGTATGGAGAACCTCTCTTGGACGCCCGAGGTTTACTTTAAAAACAATATTATTCGGAACAATAGGGCTCGCGGAGCACTTTTCAGCACTCCGAAAAAAGTGGTCGTGCAGAGGAATGTATTTGACCATACTTCCGGAACTGGGATTCTTCTCTGTGGGGACTGCAACGGGTGGTATGAAACAGGCTCTTGTAGAGACATTACCATAAGAAGGAATGTCTTTATAAATGCTCTGACCTCATATTATCAGTTTACAAATGCAGTAATATCTATATATCCCGTTATACCAGACCTCGAAAATCAGCAGAGTTATTTCCATGGACGTGGTCCTAAGAGTATTAGAATTGAGAAGAATACCTTTAAGACATTTGACCATCCTATTCTCTATGCAAAATCAGTTAATGGCCTTATCTTCAAAGGGAATTATATTGAGAAGAATAACGACTACCCCCCATTTCATTGGAACAAGGAGCGGGTTTTACTTGAGAGAGTAATAAATGATGATATAGAGAAGTAGTCTATTTGTTTTTTTCCTAACTTTACAACAATTAAATCTATATAGAATGTATAAAAACGATAAGAGAATAGTAATGACGCTTGATGCCGGCGGAACTAATTTTACCTTTTCTGCTATACGTGGCGGTGAATATATTCTTGAACCCATTACGCTCCCCTCTATGGCAAAGGAGAAAGATGCTTGTTTAGGGAATATAATAAATGGCTTCACTGTTCTTAAAAGAGAATTACCGGAACCCCCTTCTGCTATTAGCTTTGCTTTTCCCGGTCCGGCAGATTACCCTGCTGGAATTATAGGTGATTTACCTAACTTTCCCTCTTTTAGAGGGGGCGTGGCTCTTGGGCCATTCCTTTCCGATTACTTTAAGATTCCTGTTTTTATTAATAACGATGCGGATCTTTTTGCATATGGTGAGGCATTGACAGGTGCTTTGCCTGAAGTCAATAGAAGACTTGCCGATTTAGGGAGCATGAAAAGGTATAATAATCTTCTTGGAATTACTGTAGGAACCGGATTTGGGGCGGGTGTGGTTATAGATGGACATCTTATGAGGGGGGACAATGCCGTAGCAGGTGAGATTTGGTGTCTAAGAAATAAGAAATATCCCCATTGTATAGTTGAAGAGAGTGTAAGTAATAGAGCTGTTCAGAGAGTCTACTCAAACCTCTCAGGGGATAATACTTTTATGACCTCAAAACATATTTATGAAATAGCTAAGGGAATAAGGGATGGGGACAAAGGGGCTGCTATAGCCGCTTTTGAAGAGTTAGGAGAGATAGCCGGGTGTGCAATAGCTGATGCGATCGCTATAATAGATGGACTTATTGTTTTTGGAGGTGGACTTTCAGGGGCTTCAGAGTTTATAATCCCCTCTATGATAAGGGAGATGAATAGAACAATAACTAAACTCAACGGAGAAATGTTCCATCGTCTCCAAATGAGAACCTTTAATCTTGATAATGAAAAAGAATTTGAAACATTTGCCAAAGGTGAAGTTGTGAAAATTGAGGTCTTTGGCACATCGAGGATGGTTGACTATGATAACTTTAAAAGGACAGGTATCATTACCACCAAACAGGGAAGCAATAAATCTGTTGCTATAGGTGCCTACTATTTTGCTTTAGAAAAATTAGATTCTACTAAAAAGACCTCTCGATGAAACGATCCCTTTTTTTATTCTTCTGCACAGCCTCTTTCCTATTATATACCTCTTGCAATTTAGTAAATGATTCATCAAAAGATTACACTCAATATGTAAATCCTCATATAGGAACAGCTCATTGCAGGTGGTTTCATTTTACCCCCGGTGCTCTTCCTTTCGGAATGGCTAAACCAGCCCCCTCTACTAATGCACATTTAGGTAATAAATGGGGTTGGGAGGCAACAGGGTATGATTACCGCGATATAACTATTGAAGGTTTTCCATGTCTTCATGAATTTCAGATAGGGGGGATAGTCCTTATGCCTACCGTGGGAGCTTTGGAGACTCTCCCCGGGAGTGTAAATGATACAAGTGGTAAAGGGTATCGTTCTCAATTCTCTCATAATAATGAATTTGCTACTGCCGGATACTACTCGGTACTGTTGGATAAATATAATATAAAGGCAGAGTTGACAGCCACTAAAAGGGTAGCTTTTCAGAGATATACATTTCCCAAAAGTAGCGAGAGCAGAATCTTATTCGATATAGGGAACAGACAAGGGGAGAGCGGAGCGGTTAAAGATGCCAAGGTAACCTATATTGGTGGAGGAAGAGTAGAGGGGTGGGTTACTACTATTCCGGAATATGTAAAAAAATATCAGCCCGGGGCAGATGTTACACTCTTTTTCTCCGCATTATTAGACAAAGAACCATCAGAATTTGGTGCCTTTAATGGAGACTCTATCTATCCGGATAAGAATGAGGCTTGTGGTATAGGAGCAGGAGTTTATCTTGGATTTAATACTTCCTATTCCGAGAAAATAACAGTAAAGGTGGGGCTCTCTTATACCTCAGTGGAAAATGCGAGAATAAACTTGGATGCAGAGGCGACAGATATTACTTTTGACGACGCAAAAGACTCTGCCAAAAAAATATGGAATGAATATCTTGGTCGTATAGAGGTAGAGACCTCAAATAATGATGATTTGGTTAAGTTCTACACAAGTCTCTATCATGCACTCTTAGGGAGGGGATTGGCAAGTGATATAAATGGCAGTTACCCTAAATTCGATGGAACAGTTGGGCAGATACCATTGAAAAACGGCAAACCTATTCATAATCATTATAACACAGATGCGATGTGGGGTGCTCAGTGGAATTTGAATCAACTCTGGATTCTTGCCTATCCTGAGCATAGCTCGGATTTTATAAGTAGTCACCTTTTAGTCTATAAAGACTCCGGTTGGTTAGCTGATGGTATAGCTAATAGCAGATATGTTTCAGGAGTAGGAACGAATATGTTATCGCTCTTAATCAGTGCTGCATATTCTTGCGGAATAAGGGACTTTGATGTAGATTTAGCGTATGAAGCCTCTCTTAAAAATGAGATTGACGGATTAAACAGACCATTAGGTGCCGGAAGGGTTGATACAGACAGATTTACTCAATATGGCTATGTACCTCATCAAGATTCAGGAATAGGTCCGGATGAATCATTTCTTTTTTCCGCTTCACATACTCTCGAATATTCTTTCTCCTGTTGGGCTGTAGCTCAGTGGGCAAAATCTCTCGGGAAAATGGATGATTATGAAAAACTCATCTCCCTCTCAAAGGGGTGGGAGCGTCTATATGACCCCTCTACTAATTTTATAAGACCTAAAATGGTAGATGGAAGATTTATCGATAACTTCGATCCAATGCAAGTTTGGAGAGGATTCCAAGAAGGAAACGCTTGGCAATATACCTTTTATGTTCCACACGACATAGAGTCTCTAGTGAGCAAAGTGGGTAAAGAAAATTTTAATAACCGACTCGACTCCATTTTTACAGTTTCACAGGCAAATCTCTTTAGCGGAGGGACTACAATAGATGCTTTTTCAGGTCTTAAAACTCTCTATAATCATGGTAATCAGCCCTGTTTACATATATCTTGGCTTTTTAATGAGACAGGAAAACCTGAGCTGTCAGAGAAATGGGTAAAAGCTATTCTTAATGAATTTTACGGGACAGATGGTATTCATGGTTACGGATATGGTCAAGATGAAGATCAGGGACAACTCGGAGCCTGGTATGTAATGAGTTCCATAGGACTTTTTGATATTAAGGGACTCACCGGGGAGACCCCTTCCTTTTCAGTAGGCTCTCCTTTGTTTGATAAGGTAACCATTAAGCTCTCCAATAAGTATTATTCAGGAGGTAAATTTGTCTTAGAGTTAAAATCTGATTCCCGTAATACTGCTTTAGCTACTAGACTCCCTTTTAAATCTGTAGTTAAAGGGGGAAAATTATATTAAAAATTAAAAAATAATATTTTTTTCACATTTATTTGGAGATTAATATTTTTAATTATACTTTTGTTTCCACATCAGCACAGTACAGCACAGTATAGCTGTTTAAGAAGTGAGCTGAATGAACCTGTGGAAAAATGGATGTTGCTTTTACAAATAGTACGACCAAAGTGTCTCATTTGGCTGAACAGATAAGTTTGGCTATCTCAAATGGTGAATTTGAGGTAGGCGAATCCCTCCCTTCCATTAATGAGTTAAGTAAGAAGTATTCAGTTTCAAGAGATACTGTATGTAAGGCATTTTCTAATCTTAAAGAGAGAGGACTTATAGACTCTGTCCCAGGCAAAGGTTTCTATGTTTTAGGCAAGAGGTTTAATATACTTTTACTTCTCGATCACTATTCCTCTTTTAAAAACGAATTGTATAATAATTTTGTAAAATCCCTCTCGACAGATTATACAGTAGATTTACTTTTTCATGAATACAATGAATACCTCTTCGATACATTTATTAAAGATTCTATAGGGAGGTATAATCGATATGTAGTGATGAGTTTTCATAATGAGATATTATCGGGTTCTCTCTCAAAAATAGATAAGAATAAGTTACTCCTTCTCGATTTTGGTAAATTCGACAAATCGGGATATTCTTATATATGTCAAGATTACGATGAGAATTTCTATAAGGCACTCGCTCAACTCGAGACACGTTTTAGAAGATATAAAAAGATAGCTCTTGTCTTTTCAAAGGGGATTAATCACCCTGAGAGCAGTATAGAGTTTTTTATAAAATTCTGTAAAGACTTTAATTTTAGATATGAATTGATTAATGACATGCACGAGAGAGAGATAGAGAGAGGAACAGCCTATATAGTAGTGCAGCAGAGTGTTGTTGTCTCAATATTGAAAAAGGGGAGAGTTCAGGGGTTTACATGTGGAGAGGATTTCGGATTGTTAGGATATAATGATTACCCCTTTTATGATGTGATGGATGTGGGGATTACCTCCATTACCATTGATTTTGCCAAGATGGGAAGAATGGCAGCGGACTTTATTAAAAATAATATAACTATTCGGGAGTACCTTAATACTGAAATAAGAATGAGGCACTCTTTATAACAAAAAATAAGTAACCTAATCTATATAACCTTTTTTAAACCTAATTATCAACACTAAAATTTTTTTTATGAATCTAAAACATTTTAAGAGATCGTTGATTATTGCACTTGTTCCCCTTTTTATGGGTATCTTGCCATTTAATGGCTATGCTCAGACTAAGGTTTCAGGTGTTATAGTTGATGAGGCAGGGCAACCAATTGTGGGTGTCGCTGTAAATGTGAAGAACACATCTAAATTCGCTACAAGCGATGAAAATGGAGCTTACGCTATTGACGGTGTTAAGTCGGCAGATGTTCTTGTCTTTCAGATGTTTGGCTTACAAACCATGGAAGTAGCTGTAGGTGGTAAATCCATTCTAAACGTTACTATGAAAGAGGATGTTCTATCAATTCAAGAGACTGTAGTTACTGCACTTGGCATCAAGAGGGAGAAGAAAGCCCTCGGTTATGCAGTTCAAGAGTTGAAAGGATCGGATATTCTAGAAGCTCGTGAGGCAAACATTGTAAACTCTTTGTCTGGAAAAATTTCCGGTCTTCAAGTTATTCGTTCAAGTAATGGACCAGCGGGGTCTTCTAAAATTGTACTTCGTGGTAACAACTCTCTAACTGGTAATAACCAGCCTTTGATTGTTGTGGACGGTATTCCGATGGACAACTTTACAGGTGCATCGAATAATGACTATTGGAACCCATCACCAGATATGGGTAATGGTATGTCTGATATAAACCCTGAGGATATTGAGAGTATGTCAGTTCTTAAAGGTGCATCCGCTGCAGCTCTTTATGGATCACGTGCAGGTAACGGAGTAATCTTGATCACTACCAAATCAGGTCGTAAACAACAAGGTTTGGGACTTTCTATCTCAGGAACAGTAGGTATGGAGACAATATTCATGAGACCTTCATATCAGAATAGTTTCGGACAAGGATCAAATGAAGTTTATGATGTCAGATCCGGTAGTAGCTGGGGACCCAAAATCGAGGGACAGGATATATTGAATTGGAGTGGTGAAACTGTTAAAATGGCTGCTTATGATAACGTAGCTAATTATTTTGCCAAACCAGGACTTAGTAATACCCAGTCTGTTACTTTCCAGCAGGCTTATGACAACCTATCTGTATATACTTCATTAACCAGAAGCGATGATATCTCAATAATCCCAGGAGCGACTCTTAATCGTACTAACCTTTCTACACGTGCCGTGTCTAAATTTGGTAAAGATAAGGAGTGGACTCTTGATACAAAGGTGCAATATATTCGCTCTGCTGCGAAAAATAGACCTTTGTCAGGAAGAAATAGTAGTAACGCTTTCAATACTATGTACCTACTTCCACGCTCAATGGATATTACTAATTTTTCAGCAGCTACTAATGAGCAAGGTAAAATGATTTGGTATGGTGGTGGGCAACAAATGAACCCTTACTGGATGACTAAGTATAATAGAGTGTCAGATACCCGTGATCGTTTCCTTATGACAGCTTCATTGAAGTATGAATTTACTAGTTGGTTAAATGCTGAAATTAAGGGAGGTACAGATATGTACACCACTGATAATGAAACAAAACTCTATGGAGGTAGCCCTTTGACATCTACAGGAAGATATAGTTTTGGTAAAAATAGTTTTAATGAGACTAACTTCAGTACTTTAGTTACGGCTAAGAAAGATAATCTTTTTGGTAAATTCGGAGGATCTATTCAGTTAGGAGGTAACCTAATGAGTACATATTCTAATGGTGTATATGGAAGTTCAGGTGAGCTCCTTGTTCCTAATTTATTCTCTATCAATAATGCTAAGAATGGGAAACCAGGTGTTGGAGAGAGCTTTTCACAGAAGAAAATGAACTCTCTTTACGGAATGGTACAAACTAACTATGATGGATGGTTGTTTGTGGACGGTACGATTAGAGGTGACTGGTCATCTGCACTTAGTAAACAGAATAATCCATATTTCTACTATTCAGGTAACGTTGCTTGGGTAATAACAGATATGATGAATAAAATGGGTGTCTCTTTGCCGGAGTGGTTTACATTCGCTAAATTAAGAGGCTCTATTGCTCAAGTAGGTAATGACTTGGGAGCTTACTCATTATACAATACTTACTGGATTGGCACTGATCCACTAGGAGGAACTACAGCAGGTGTAGGGAATGTATTATTAGATCCAAATGTGAGGAATGAATTAATAACCTCGAAAGAGGTGGGATTGGAACTTCGTTTCTTTAATAGCAGATTAGGACTTGATGTAGCTTGGTATAAATCTAATGCTACTAATCAATTAATTAACCTCCCTATGGACCCATCAAGCGGGTATAGTGCTAAAAAAATCAATGCGGGTAATATCCAGAACCAAGGGTTGGAGATAATGATTAACGGTAAACCTTTTGAAAGTAACTCTTCAACTGGATTTTCTTGGGATGTATCGGCTAACTTCTCATTGAATCGCAACAAAATCATTGATTTGGCAGAAGGAGTTAAGCAGTATGGTCTTGGTGGCTTTGATGATATACAAATAGTGGCAGAAAAAGGCTCACTTTATGGAGACATCTTAGGTACTACATATAAAAGAGTTACAGATGAGACTAGTCCCTATTTCGGTAAATTACTTTTATCTGCAGATGGTCTTCCTCAGAGAAACACTGAAAAAACTTTCTTAGGTAATCAGCAAGCATTTGCTTTAGCGGGTCTTACCAATACTTTTAGAATGTATAATGTTGATTTAAGTTTCTTAATCGATGCGAGGATTGGTGGCTATATGTTCTCTGGTACAAACCAGACAATGCAACTAAGTGGTACAGCATCTCAAACGGTAGTTAACGGAGAGAGAGCCAAAATTACAGTAGATGGAGTCTATATGAATGCTACAAATCAGTTGGTTGTTAATGATAAAGAGATTACAACCCAGCAGTATTGGGAGTCAGTAGCCGGACAAGGCAACGTGGGTATAGTAGAAGCTAACCTTTATGATGCTACAAATGTTCGTCTTAGAAATGTGCAGTTAGGTTACACTATCCCTAAGACTGCATTGAAATCAATGCCTATTCAGTCTATTAGATTTGGTGTTACTTGTACCAATGTATGGATGTTGTATAGCAAAATGAATGGAATCGATCCTGAGTCAGTATATTCAACCGGAACCAATGCTGTCGGATTTGAAGGTGGATCTTCTCCTACTACTCGTAATTTTTTGTTTAATATTACTCTTAATTTCTAAAGATATGAGAAAAATATTTATTATAATATTGTCTATTGTTGCTCTCGGATTTGTCACTTCATGTGCAGATTTTGAGGATGTTAATAAAGATCCAAAAGCAGCAAGTTTAGATCAGGTTCAGGTAGAATACCTTTTGAATAAATCTATTGGTGGAGCACAGATGGATCCACATATTGCTGAGCGTGTCTTTATCCTTTATTGGAAATCTGCAGGGAGACAACATATTGCGGGAGGTATCGTAAACGGTTCAGCTAATGATGGTTGGACAAATGATTATTATAGCTATCTACAAGGATGGATTAAATCAGCAACCTTAGCAGTAAATACTGCTGATGACCAAATTAAAGGTGGAAAAGCCAATGTTTGGGTAAATAATCTTATGCAATGTTCAAGGATCTGGAGAGCTTATCTATATTCAGAGTTAACAGATAACTTTGGTCCTTCTGCTTTTAACGAAACACTTGGGGTACTTCCTGAGTTCAAATCGGAGAAAGAGTGTTATGCGTTCATGTTAAAAGAGTTAAAAGAGTCAGTAAAAGCTATTGATCCCACCAAAGGTTTTGGGGGAAACAATGCAAATGACCCGGCTTACGGGTATGATTTTAACAAATGGATAAAATTTGGTAACTCCTTGAGAATGAGATTAGCCATGCGTATTTCAAACTCTACTGCAGATCCTGCTTTAGCAAAAGCTGAGTTTGAAGATGCAGTAAGAGAAGGAAAATATATTTCAGATAAAGGGGATATTTTCAGTGTAAAAGAGAATAACGGTTGGGATGATTTTACAGCAGTAATGTCGCGTCAGTGGAATTCTAACATTATCTCTGCTACCCTTAATAACCTAATGATTAATCTTGGAGGGATTACTACAGTTAAATCTATTGGGAGCAAGTATCCTATAGCAGCTGCTGTTAAACCTGCTGATTATTTCGGAGTAAGATATGAGAAGCACTATGCAAGCTACACTAATGACCCTTCTATAGGGTTCTGGTTTGATGGTCTATATAACACTATGGATCCTAGAGCATATGTGATGTTCCAAATACCAGGCAACCATGATGATAGAGGGAAAGAAGGTAAGAATTTTGATGAGAATTACTGTTATTATCCCGGTTGGACAAACGATGCTCGCACACAAACAGTAAAAATGGAGGTTAAGGCTGGTTACACTCCTAATACTGAGCCAATAGTAATAGATGCTACCTATACTTGGAATGCATTCGCAAATGGTGCTTGGGGAGATGCAGGTTCTGTATGTGAACCAAGAGGATTCACCGGAAAACAGCCTTGCTTAAAGAATCATTATCGTGGTGGTGAGTTTAAAGGACAGCCAAATAGAAGAGTATTCTTCGCAGCATGGGAGTCTTATTTCTTGATAGCAGAGGCTGCTGTTAAGGGATGGAGTGTAGGTATGTCTGCTAAAGATGCTTATGAGAGAGGGGTTAAAGCAAGTTTCGAATACAACGGTATTCCGGAATTAGCAGCAGAATATTTAACCTCTGAGGATTATAATAGAGTAGGTACTTCTGTTAAGTGGGAACATACAGCAGAAGCTACACCAGTAGTGTATAACTGTGTAAATGGATATACAGGAGTTGCTGAGACTACTACTTGGAAAAAACCCTCGAACACTATTTATGGTCCTAACAACAACGATGTGATGAATAAAATTCTAACTCAGAAATTTATTGCTCAGACACCATGGCTCCCATTAGAAACATGGTCTGACCATCGTCGTCTTGGACTTCCTTTCTTTGAAAATTCAGCAGTAGAGCTTCCTATTCAGACTCTACCTGATTTGAACCAAGCGAATGCTAAGATTATGAATAAGACTACATTCTTCCCTCAAAGGCTTAAATACCCTTCAGGGCTTGAAAATAGTAACCCTACAGGTTACGCGAAAGCAGTTCAACTATTAGGAGGTAAAGATGATGTACTTACCCCTCTTTGGTGGGCTAAGAGGTAGTTAGTAAATTAATAAGGTTTAGAGGGTGGTATTTATTTCAATACCACCCTCTATTTATTTACCCCCTTTGTGTTTCCCCGGTGGGGAAAGGATGCACGACACTACTGTCTTTCCCCCTGCTTCGCAGGTACGACCCGTGTCGGTCGTCTGATGACGACTTCTTCCGCTTACTTTATGTTTGGTTTGGTGGTTCTTGGGGAGTTTCGTCAAGTTTAAAGGCTAAGCAATTTTAATTACACTCATTCCGTAAGCCCGAGCCGCAGTGGTTGCTGAAGCAACACCAAACTTCGTTTGGTTAAAATTTTACCCCTTTGTGTTTCCCCGGTGGGGAAAGGAGTTATTCAAAAGTTAGTTTTCCTTTATGTGAAAGCTCTTTATAAGTTATAAAAGGTTTCTGAATGGGTTTGCCATTGAGTTTTATCTTCATGAAAATATTTTTTTCAGGGGAGTTATCAGGTGCGGAAATCTTAAATCTGCTTCCGTTTTCATTAGTAATAGAGACCTTTCTAAAGAGAGGAGAGCCAAGTGCAAACTCATCAGATGCAGGGTTCACGGGGTAAAACCCCATTGCACTCATTACAAACCAGGCTGAGGTCTGTCCATTATCTTCATCTCCGCAATAACCATCAGGGGTGGCATTATAGAATCTCTCCATAACCTCCCTTACTCTGCTCTGAGTCTTATCCAGTTCATCAACATAATTATATAGATATATAGCGTGCTGAACAGGCTGATTCCCATGTGCATAGTTTCCATAATTCATAATTTGCATCTCTCGTATTTCATGAATAGTAAATCCATAATATGAATCATCGAAAATAGGGGGGAGTACGAACATTGAGTCTAACATTTTACTAAATTCTTTTTTCCCACCCATTAAAGAGATAAGTCCCTCGATATCATGAAACACACTCCAAGTATAATGAATGGCATTCCCTTCCGTAAAGGCATCTCCCCATTTGAAAGGGTTAAAAGGCTCGGAAAATTTTCCGCTCTGTTGCTTTCCTCTCATTAGCTTGGTAGTAGGGTCAAAAATGTTTTTATAATTATTAGAGCGGTCATAATATTTTTTTACCTCCACTTCGCTCTTACCAAGCTCCTTCGCAAGTTTATAAATACACCAGTCTGCGTAAGCATATTCGAGGGTGCGGGCAGCCGATTCGTTAATCCCTACATCAGATGGGACATACCCTAATTTATTATAATAATGGGCCCCTTTTCTCCCTACTGAAGTTAGAGGTCCCTCATTCTCGCTGTTTTTTATAACAGCTTCATA
The DNA here is from genome assembly GCA_964432305.1 of uncultured Muribaculaceae bacterium. Taxonomy (GTDB): domain Bacteria; phylum Bacteroidota; class Bacteroidia; order Bacteroidales; family UBA932; genus CAYSND01. Next base: position 42,948 of record CAYSND010000001.1, read on the forward strand.
GAGCCTCTCTATATCGTACCCTCTTATCCCATTGAGATATGCACCTGCTATGATTGATGCTGAATTAGAGCCTATCATACAGTCTCTATGTCCGGGAGATGCCCATTCAGGTAACCATCCGCTCTCATTATAGGTGTTTGTAAGCCCCTCCATAATCCGAGAGGTAAGTTCAGGATAAAAGAGGGTGTAAAAAGGGAATACCGCCCTGAATGTGTCCCAAAAGCCATTGTCTGTAAACATTTCCCCCTGCATGACCTCCCCATTGTAGGGACTGTAATGGACTCTCTCACCTTTTTCATTTATTTCGCTAAAATCACGCGGAAAAAGCATAAGGCGATAAAGAGAGGAGTAGAAAACTGAGATGTCGTCATATTTACCACCACTTACCATAAATCTTGAAAGCTCCTCATTCCACCTCTTTTTGCTTTCACTTTTAGTGGTTTCAAAAGAGTCACCTCCCACTTCTCTTTTAAGGTTAAGCTCTGCCTGCTCAAAAGAGATAAAGGAGGAGGCAACCTTTGCCGAAACCGTCCCATTTCCCTGAGTGTCAAATGAGACTACAATCCCTGTGTGATTTCCTTTTGCTTCTTTAATCTCTCTCTCTTTACTATGGTAATAGGTTGAGTCCACCCATAAAGAATATCTAACTATAGGTCTATCAAACTCTATTACAAAGTAGTTTTTAAAATTCTCAGGAACTCCTCCGCTATTTCGTGTGGTATAACCTATAACTTGTCCTTTCTCTGCCTCTACTTTTATATAAGAACCTTTGTCAAAACAGTCTATAACTACATTTGAACTACCCTCTCCCCCCTGAGGATATTTTATACGGAACTGTGCGGCACGTGAAGTCGGGGTTAGCTCTGCAGTGATGTCATAATCTGCTAAATAGACACTATAATAGTATGGCTTTGCTATCTCTGATTTATGTGAAAACCAGCTTTGTCGTTTCTCCTCCTCGAAAATAGGTGCGCCTGTAGTTGGCATTATGGAGAATTGACCATAATCATTGATCCATGGACTTGGCTGATGGGTCTGCTTAAACCCCCTTATGTGGTGACTATTATATTTATATTGCCATCCATCCCCCATTTTTCCTGTTTGTGGGGTCCAAAAATTCATCCCCCATGGGAGGGCTATAGCAGGGTAGGTGTTTCCGTTAGAGAGGAGATATTCAGAGTCTGTTCCCATTAAGATATTTACCCACTCCACTGGGGAAGTTACACTCTCTATATACCCTTCAGGGAGGGTTTTATGTTCAGAACAGGAGGAGATATATAAAGTTACCAGAATGGCTAATAATATTCTTTTCTTCATGACTTCATGCGTATAGATAGTTATTTAATGGGTTGTCTTATTTAATAGAGATAATCTCCTTTAGTTTATTTGCCAACTCTTCCCCTTTTTCGGGGTATTTGCTATAGATATTCTCCCTCTCCCCTATATCATTTGTTAAATTATAGAGTTGTGGTTCTATACTGTTCCCACTCTCTATATTAACAGATGCGTGATAGGGTACCCCTTTGTTAGGTGTTATATATTTATAACCTCCCATTATTATGGAGAGGGAACCACTCGCACTCTGCTCTATTATATACTCAGAATCGGTTTTATCTTTTCCCTTAAACTTTGCAGAGAGGGCTCTACTATCTATGGCTCTCCCATTAGGGATTTCTACCCCTATAATCTCCGCAAGAGAGGCGAAAAGGTCTATATGACTCACTAAGGCATTGGAACTACTCCCTTTTTTTAACTTATTTCCCCAAGCTACAATCATCGGGACTCTGGTACCTGCCTCAAAAATGCTATATTTTCCACCGCGGAAATTCCCAAAAGGGTTATGGGTACCAAGAAGCTCCACTGCCCCATCTTTATAACCATCATCTATCACAGGACCATTGTCACTTGAGAGAATTATTATGGTGTTTTTTAATAGTTTGAGCTCTTCTAAAACTTTTATCACCTCTCCCACCGAGTAATCAAATTGGAGGATGGCATCCCCTCGCGCCCCCATTCCTGTCTTCCCTGCAAACCTTTCATGGGGGGCACGCGGAACATGTATATCATTGGTGCCGAAATAGAGGAAAAAGGGTCTGTTGGCATTATCTTTAATAAATGAGACCGCCTTCTCTGTGATTCTGTCTGCTATATCTTCATCTCTCCAGAGGGCTGATTTACCACCTGTCATCCACCCAATTCTCGATATCCCGTTTATAAGAGCCATGTCGTGCCCATGTGAGGGGTGTAGTTTCAGGAGTTCGGGGTTATCTTTGCCGGTAGGTTCTCCGGGAAATGGTTTAGAGTAGCTAACTTTTATCGGATCAGAGGGGTCGAGGTTTACTACTCGTGAGTTTTCTATATAGACACATGGGACTCTATCCCCTGTAGCAGCCATGATAAAAGAGTAATCGAACCCTATGTCTTTTAATCCGGGGGTTATCTCTCCATTCCAATCCTGTTCCCCTCTTTTGCTCCCAAGTCCGAGGTGCCACTTCCCTATTGCTGCAGTAGTGTAACCTGCATCTGAAAAGGCATCTGCAAGTGTATATTGATCTGGTGTTATTACCATTGCGGCATCTCCGGGAGCCACTCCTGTACCCTCTTTTCTCCAAGGGTATTCTCCGGTTAAGAGTCCGTACCGAGAAGGGGTGCTGGTAGAGGAGGTGGTGTGTGCATTTGTGAGTCTGACCCCCATAGATGCAAGTCTCTCCACATTAGGTGTCCTAACAGATGAAAAACCGTTGCAACTTAAATCTCCATAGCCAACATCATCTGCATATATTATTATGACATTGGGCTTTTTATTCTGGCTATATGATATAGTGCAGAGTGCAGTGAGACAGGGGAGTAGCAGGTATTTTTTATTCATAGTATAATCTATTGTCCGGTGTTAATTATAATATTTTTTGCCGAAACAAGTTTCTCGTGTGAGATGAGATAACCTCTCTGTTTAACCCCATCTATATAGATAGATTTTATGATATTGCCCGTCCCTCTTTTTTGGATGTTAAGAGCATTTCCATTTAGCAGGAGAGTAACCTTATCAAATCGTGGTGTGGTAATTATATATTCTGGTTTTCCCGGACAATTAGGGTAAACGCCGATCATTGAAAAGAGTACCCAGGAGGAGAGGGTCCCGGTGTCATCATTGCCGGGAAGCCCATCCGGAGTCGTTTTATAATGGCGGTCAATAATATCCTTTACGATTTTCTGGGTACGCCACTCCTCCCCTTTAAAATATGAGAAGAGGTAAGGATAGACTATATCCGGTTCGTTAGTAGGGTCAAAGTACCCCTTATCAAAGACCATCTGTAGTTTGTTTACAAAGTGTTTTTTACCCCCCATTAACTCTGCCAACTCTATAACGTTGTGAGGCACTGCGAAGGTATAGTTCCAGGCATTTCCTTCATGGAACCCCGGACATGGTTCGAAATTAGCTCCTTGCAGAGGGTCGAAAGGGGAGTAAAATGTTCCGTCAGGGAGTTTGGGACGGAGTGTCCCAAATTCCGGAGAGTAATAATGCTTGTAGCCCAACGACTTCTCATGAAAGATTTTAGCATCTTTCTCTTTTCCAAGCACTTTGGCTAACTCTCCAAGGCACCAGTCTGCAATATAATATTCAAGTGCATGTGAGACCGAGTTGTCAAAAGGCTCTCTAAGAGGGACATATCCTAAACGGAGGTAGTCGTCATTATCGGGACGGAGAGGATTTGCTGAGCTTGGCGAGAGAGTAGATTTGGTCATTGCTTCATAAGCTGTCTCTATATCGAATCCCCTTATCCCTTTCATCCAACTATCCACAATAACAGGAATAGCAGGGTCTCCCTCCATAGTAAGAGTCTCTCTGCTATAGAGCTCCCATTTGGGGAGCCATCCACTTTCATTATACATCTCGACCATAGAGTTTACCATATTAGACTGACGGTCAGGATAAAGGAGTGTGATAAGCTGATGAAGAGTGCGGTATGTATCCCATAATGAGAAGACAGTGTAGCGGTTTCGCTCTGTTTTCATAACTCTGCCACTCCCCATAGCAGGGTACTCTCCATTGGCATCCTGAATTATATTAGGGTGTATTAGTGAATGGTAAAGGGCTGTGTAAAAGATGGTTTTATCATCTTCATTTCCCCCTTCAACATTGATTTTATTCAGACTTTCAGACCATAACGAACGTGCCGACTGATGAATGGTCTCAAATGGGAGGGGAGTAGGAGTTTCGGTATGAGTTTTCGTCGAGCTCTCATTGCGGAGTTGTTCTGCACCCACAAGGTACTGCTCTCTGTCAAGATTAAGTCTTGCATTCTCTATAGATACAAAAGAGACACCCACTCTAACTTCTATAATCTCTCCCTCTTTCAAATCATAACTAAACCATGCCCCTATATCATCTCCGGCAATTACTCTATCATAATCGGTATAAATTTTATATTTTCCATTTGAGGGATCCCACTCCTCTTTATACCCTTTGCGAAATCTCTGTTTCTTCCAATATCCTGATTCTAATGGTGTTTTACTGACTCTCATAACGAAATAGAGAGGAAATACTGCCTGCTGTTCAGTAAAACAGAATGTCCCTTGAAGTTTATACCCCTCTATCTCTCTCTCGTTTACTTTTGAAACAAAAGCCCCTGTCTCGTTTGTAAGCCCCTCTCCTAAATTCATAAGTATGTTTGCTCTACCGGCAGGGAAGATAAACCTTACGGCAGATGTTCTCGGGGTTACAGTCATTTCACAATTAATGCCGTATTTAGTAAGCAATGTGCTGTAATAACCGGGGGAGGCTTTCTCCTGAGTAAAATGGCTACCGTAGTTATTTATATCCACATCGAGAGGACCGGTAGTGGGCATCAGTAGCAGAGAGGCAAGTTCAGGGCACCCTACACCACTAAGGTTAACATGTGAAAACCCTGCTATCACCTTATTATTAGGTTCGTATGGCATAGACCACCACCCTCTGTCCTTATCAAATTTATTCTCTAAAGAGCCTGTCGAGTTAAATGGGGTAATAGACATCATTCCGTGAGGGGTAACAGCACCCGGATTGGTTGCTCCATAATTTGATGTCCCTATAAATGGATTTACATAATCTATCGGATGCTTTTCTTGAGCCGATATGCTCAACGATATTGCCGTAAATAGGGCAATAAAGAGTATTCTTCTCTCACTCCTTCTCATATTACTGTATTATTATTTCATCTGTAAATACAAACCCCCCTTTCCCATTCTGTCGAGCGGCGAATTTAACATAACGGAGCTCCGTTTTATCCCCTTCCCACCCGAAAATTTGGAATAATGCCCCCTGAAAATCAACAGGGACAGAGCATAACTGCTCCCCTAAAAGGGTAAAATCAATACCATTTTCGGAACCATACACCTCCACTTTAGAGGGGAAGAAGATTCCCGGACCTATCATCTGCATAAAGTTTGCCTTAACACGATGTATCTTTTGGAGTCTCCCCAAATCTATAACCACCTCCATCTCATTTGGACAGAACCCCTGCCACCTTCCATCTCCATACCCTTTCCCTCCAAGGAGACCATCCACCAATGCTTTTTCGCCACCTGCGGCATAGTCAGGGTAGATACGTGTTAGATAAGTTGCCTTCTTACCTATTCCTTTATGGAAATCTACATTTATTGAGACAGACTCCCCAATGGGAGAATCTTTATAAAAAAGAGCAGCTTTTATAAAAAGAGAATCTTTTACCCTGATAGAGTTAGTGTAAAGAGGGGAGTTAAGAGTAGGCTCACTCCCATCAGTGGTGTAACGAATCTCGATTGGAACCCTTTCCGAATGGAGGGAGAGCATAATATGATCTTTAAAAACCTCCTGAGAGGAGAGGGGTCTGTCATTTAGAGGGAAGGCATTATACCCCTTTTCATGCAAAGCAGTCACTTCGTGGTTTACCCTCTTCTTAAACGAATCCCAGGATTTATTTTTGGTTTTAGTCCACCCCACCTCTGCTATTGCCAATATTCGAGGGTAGATCATATACTCTGTATGTGAATATGTAGGCATATACTCTGTCCAGACATTTCCTTGTACCCCTAAAATATGTTTTCTAATCTTTGCCGAGGGGACAGGGTCGAATGAATAGACTTTTTCGAGTGGAAGAAAACCCCCTATAGCTTCAGGCTGCGTTTCAGGGTCTGCTTGATAAGCATCCAAATAACAATACCCTCCGGGGGTCATAACCACATCATGTCCACTTTTGGCTGCCGCAATCCCCCCTTCGGTACCTCTCCATGACATAACTGTCGCATTTGGAGCCAACCCCCCTTGAAGTATTTCATCCCACCCTAAGAGCTTGCGCCCTTTAGAGTTTATAAATTTCTCAATTCTATGAATTAGGTAGCTCTGTAATTCATCCACATCTTTCAGCCCTTCACTCTTCATCCTCTCCTGACATTTATCGCAGAGTTTCCATGCCCCTTTCCCCGCCTCATCTCCTCCAATATGGATATATTCAGAGGGGAAGAGTTCAATAATATATGATAGGACATTTTCGAGGAAAGTAAAAGTCTCCTCATTTCCAACACAAAAATCGGAGTTTTTATAGGGTTCTCCGCTGCAGGAGAGTTCGGGGTATGCCACCAGCACCTCTTCGGAGTGCCCCGGCATCTCTATCTCAGGGACAATAGTTATATTGCGCAGACGTGCATATTCCAATACCTCTCGAACATCCTCGGCAGTGTAGTACCCTCCGTAGGCTCCGGGGCTCCCTTGAGATCTGTACCTACGATTGTTCTTAACCTCTCCTGAAACAGAGTCAGGTGCTCCGAACCACCACTCTTTCCAGTCGCTCTCTCCTCTCCATGCAGCAATTTCGGTAAGGCGAGGGTAGGCAGGAATTTCAATTCTCCACCCCGCTCCATCAGTTAAATGCCAGTGAAAATAATTGATTTTATAATGTGATAGTGCATCTAATTGCTTCTTAATAAATTTAATATCGTAAAAATGACGTGAGACATCTAAGTGCATACCGCGCCACTTAAATCGCGGATAATCCCTTATTGAAACCATAGGGAGCGAATCCTCTGCTGCTAACTGTGCAACTGTCTGCAAACCATAGAATATTCCGGAATACTCAGGGGCATTGATTATTATCTCACCATGTTTGGTGATAAAGAGTTCGTAACTCTCATTATTGGGGAATTTTTTATGGTCAGTTATATTTAAATGGATATTGGCTTTGAGAGAGTCTGAATCGGATACATTTTTTAATGGGAGTGGGTACTCTTTAAGGTATTGCTCCAAATCTTGCAGTGCCTCCAGAGGCATATCTGCTTTATAGTGGTAGTAAGGGAGAGCTATTTTAGAATTTGAATTAATGGTTACATGTTGGGGATATGGGGTTATATCTAGTACTTCCGTTTTTTTATCCTCCTTAGAAATACAGGAATTAACTATTAATACGAAGAGTATCAGCGAGAAGATTCGTTTCATAACTATGTTCTATAATGAATAATACC
>CAYSND010000002.1:0-38070 GCA_964432305.1 uncultured Muribaculaceae bacterium
TTCGAGACTAAGAGATTGGATTACAGTCCCTAAAACCAATGGATATGAATCCCTCCACACCACCGTCTCCAATAGCGAGGGGAGCTCTGTGGAAGTACAGATAAGAACGCGCAGAATGGATGAGGTAGCTGAGAATGGTTATGCCTCTCACTGGTCTTATAAAGGGGTGCAAGGTGGCTCTTTAGATCAATGGCTCGCTCGTGTAAGGGTGGCACTTGAAAGTTCGGACAGTATGAGTTATCAGCAACTTTCCGGTTTCCTCAAAGAGGAGGTCTTCGTTTTTGCTCCTGACGGAGCGCTCAAACGCCTCCCATTGGGGGCTACGGTACTCGATTTTGCCTTTGATATTCATACAAATTTAGGGATAACTTGTTCGGGAGCAACTGTAAATGGAAAAGTGGTTTCAATAAGGGAGAAGCTAAAAAATGGGGAGACTGTCTCTATTATGAGTAATAAGAACCAGAAACCCTCCCCGGACTGGCTTAATTTCGTGGTCACATCGAAGGCAAGGAATAAAATAAAGCAGAAGTTAAAAGAGGAGGAGACTAAAAAGGCAAATATAGGGAAGGAGTTATTGGAGCGGAGAGTTAAAAACTGGAAGCTCGAAATCACTGACGAGGATATGGGGCTACTCTGCAAAAACTTTAAACAAAAGACCATTACAGATCTCTACTCTGCTATCGGTGATGAAAAGGTAAATATTGCTGATGTTAAAGATTTCCTAACTGAAAGGAGAAAGGGGGATGGGAGTATCGGATTGGAGGGGGGACGTACCTTTTCGACTGAACATAGTGAAAAGAAGGGTGATACCAATGTCCTTATTATTGACGGGAAACTGGGTAATGTAGGGTATAAGATGGCAAAGTGTTGTAATCCTATATACGGAGATGATGTTTTTGGCTTTGTTTCAGTAAAAGAGGGGATAAAAATCCATAGAATAACCTGTCCTAATGCTGCCAGACTAATAGAAAACTACCCTTATAGAGTGCAAAAAGTGAGATGGAAAGCCGACTCCCAAACCTCAGGTTTTCAGACAATGCTAAAGATAATAATAGACGACAGTGCCACATACCCCACCGTTATGGAGAAAATTACAGGGTTTAATATCCCGCTGCGCTCCTCATCCCTCTCCGAAAGAAGCGGAAGGGGAAAAGGGGATTTCGATGTTAAAGTTCAGATACTCGTATCGAGCAATCAGCAGCTTGACAAGGTTATAATGGCTCTGAAAAAGACTAAAGGAGTAATAAGTGTATTGAGAGGAAATGGATAATACAATAAAAATCAGAGGAGCCGCAGTTAATAATCTCAAGAGTGTCGATCTCGATATTCCAAGGGATAAATTTGTGGTCATTACCGGAGTTTCAGGCTCCGGAAAGTCCTCATTGGCATTTGATACCCTCTTTGCAGAGGGTCAAAGAAGATTTGCCGAGTCCCTCTCATCCTTTGCACGTCAATTCTTGGGAAGAATGTCCAAACCCGCAGTAGAGAGCATCACCGGAATCCCTCCTGCTATTGCCATAGAGCAGAAAGTGAGTACCAGAAACCCACGCTCTACTGTTGGAAGCAGCACCGAGATTTATGATTATTTGAGATTGCTCTTTGCGAAGATAGGGAGAACCTACTCCCCTATTAGCATGGAGGAGGTCAATATTGATACTGTGCAGAGTGTTCTTGACTACCTCAAGACCCAAAAGAGCGGAACTACTTTTAATATTGTCGCAGATATTAAATGGGGAGAGGCGAAGCAGAGGGTGGAGAGGTTATTGAACCTGAAAGAGGATGGATTTTCGCGATTGTTTGTCATAGATGAAAAGGGGAAAGGGAGGGTAGAAAAAATAGACACTGTTATTACAGACCCCGATGCCCCCTCTTTTAATACTCTTCTACTGCTGATAGATAGAGTCTCCAACACTCAGGACGATGATAATATTACCCGCATTATAGACTCCGTTCATACCGCCTTTGATAAGGGTGAGGGGAGCATTTTCCTCTACTCTGAGGATGGGGAAAAGAGGGCATTTTCAAACCTTTTCGAAGCAGACGGTATTCAGTTTGAGAAGCCACAGGAATGGCTCTTTAACTTCAATAACCCCCTTGGTGCATGCCCTAAATGTGAAGGATTCGGGAAAATAATCGGTATAGACGAGTCCCTTGTTGTCCCAAACCCTGCCCTATCTCTCTATCAAGACGCTATCGCCTGTTGGCGTGGGGAGGTGATGAGTTTCTTTAAGAACGAGATAATTATAAATGCCTCGAAGTTTGATTTCCCGATTCACACCCCATATTTCCAATTAACTCAAGAGCAGAAAGAGACTCTGTGGAATGGTAATGAGTACTTTACAGGGATAAATCAGTTCTTCAAGGAGCTTGAAAAGAAGAGGTATAAGATTCAGAATAAATATATGATTTCCCGTTATTCGGGGAAGACCATCTGCCCTGAATGTCGCGGGAAGAGATTAAAGAAGGAGTCGCTCTATGTGAGGGTTGGTGGGAAAAATATAGCAGAGTTACTCGATATGAGTATTGAGGATCTCCTCTCATTTTTCAACTCATTGGAACTTAATAAATATGAGGAGATTATTGCTTCTAAAGCCCTTAAAGAGATAAAGTCACGCCTTAGATATATCGTGGCTGTCGGGCTTCCCTATCTGACCCTCAGTCGTCTATCAAACTCTCTGAGTGGTGGTGAGAGCCAGAGAATAAATCTTGTTTCGTCACTTGGAAACACCCTTACCGGCTCTATGTATATTTTGGATGAACCGAGTATCGGGCTCCATCAGAGAGATACTCAAAGGCTTATTTCAGTCCTAAAAGAGTTGCGTGACATAGGCAATAGTGTGATAGTAGTGGAGCACGATGAGGAGATTATCCGTGCTGCAGATTATCTTATCGATATAGGACCCCACGCCGGGAGCTTTGGAGGGGAGATAGTCTATCAAGGGGCACCTCCTAAAGAGGGAGAGAGTTATGACAATGAGTCAAAATCATTGACACTTAAATACCTTTCAGGGGTTAAAAAAATCTCCATCCCTTCGAATAAACGGAGCTGGTCCTCATACATTGAGGTAAAAGGGGCGTGTGAGAACAATCTTAAAAACATTGATGTCAAATTCCCACTTAAAATTATTACTGCAGTGGTCGGGGTGAGTGGTTCCGGTAAATCCACATTGGTGGGAGATATCCTCTACCCTGCCCTGAATCGTCATATCAATCAAATCGGGGAGAGACCTGGGGCTTTTAAGGGGCTTGGTGGGGATTTAAAAAAGATAACTTCTGTTGAGTTTGTGGATCAAAATCCTATCGGCAAGAGTACACGCTCAAACCCTGCCACTTATCTGAAAATCTATGACGATATCCGCAAACTCTACTCTGACCAGCCTTATGCGAAATTAAACGGATATGGTCATACTCACTTCTCTTTTAATATTGACGGTGGAAGATGTCCTGAATGCTTAGGAGAGGGGACAATTAAAATCTCTATGCAATTTATGGCGGATATCACCATCCCTTGCGAATCTTGTGGAGGGAGAAGATTTAAGCCCGATATTCTAGAAGTAAGATATAAAGAAAAAAATATCAGCGATATACTCGATATGACTGTGGATGAGGCTTACGATTTCTTTTCTGTACAGGTAGAGCCTCAGGCAAAGCGTATTGCAGAGAAAATAATGCCTCTCAAGGCAGTGGGGCTAAACTATGTCCGACTTGGACAGAGTAGCAGCACCCTTAGCGGCGGAGAGAGCCAAAGGGTAAAACTTGCCTATTTTCTTGGAAAAGAGTCGAGTGGAAAGAGAGATAGCCGCGAATCTATCTTTTTTATCTTTGACGAACCGACCACGGGACTCCATTTCGATGATATTCAAAAACTCCTTGACTCCTTTAACGCCCTTATCGAAAACGGGCACACCATCATAGTCGTAGAGCATAACCCTTACATTATCCAAGCCGCCGACCACATTATCGAATTAGGTCCCGAAGGGGGCGATAAAGGGGGATATTTATTGTAAGAGGGGATTACCAAATGTAACTCTATTTCATTTTAAGTTTGGCGATTTGCTCTCGTGCATATTCCTTTGCCTGTTCATCACCGTATTTAACTGTCAGTTCGTAATATTTTATTGAATTGGCGTTATCTCCCTTTTGCTTATAAGTATGAGCTATATTACTTAAAACAATGAAGTCTGTAGGATTGAGTTTTTCCGCTTTCAATAAGAACTCCAATGCTTTATCATGGTCATTATGAATCAGATATACTACAGCTATATTTGATAAACTCTCAACATGATCGGGGTAATATTTAAGGACTGCTTCGGAAATTCTTTTGGTATTATCGAGTAATTCATCGTTTCCCGTATTGTAAATTTGATATTGATAATCTTGGATAGAACTTAACATAAATTCTTTAGGTTCATCAATCTTCTCATTATCAGACCAAAACCATTGGTTATTATTTAACACTGAATAATCAACAACTTTTATTATCTCTCTTGTTAAATTCTCATAATCTCCAATTTGCATAAAAATATAAGTTTTCCCAAAGCGCATATCAAGTCTGTTTGGGTACTTTTCTATCCCTTTAGTTATTATATCAAAAGCTTTACTTAAAAACTCAGGTTCAAAGTGTGTATCACTATATATATAAGCAACGGGTTCTTTTACTGTTGTGTCTTGACTCATAATCTGGAAAACATCTTCCCCTTTTGGATCTTGTCCTACTGTTATTATCTCACTCATACTTCTTATTACAAAATAGTTGTAATAAGAAACAAATAGTTCAGGGTCGTTATTATCGCTCTTTTCCCATTTTTTTAGAAGTTCCAACTGCCCAACAGTATCTTTTTTGTACATTAAGGCGTTAAATTGTTCTTTTAATGTCTGTGCAAACGATTTATTGAAAATCAAAGTCAAACAGAAAATGAAAAAAAATGCTCGTTTTGTCATAGTCGTTTATTTTTTAATTGTAAAAGGCATAATCCCCTTCTATCTTTCTCTATTTTTCTTAAATATTTTTGAGAACCTCTCAAAGAGGAGGGGAAACATTACACATAGAATCCCTATAATGTTGATTGTTAAGTTACTAGGGAGGAAATTCATTATTACTAAGAAGAGTCCACAGGCTAAAAAGAGTGCCATTATAAGTTTCTTCTCAACAGATATCCCAAGAAGAATATAATATATCCCGATGACGGAAAACATTACAGTATTAATTATTTTATTGACTAAGGGACCATAATTAAAAAACCAATTAGAAATCTTAACAGCAATAACGATTAAAAATAAAATGCTAAAAATTTTCAAAAGTATTCTTTTCATAATAATGAATATTGTAATGATTTAATATAAACTAACCGATTACAAATGTAATAGAAATATTATTAAATATAATATCTACTTTTGTATAGAATTTTATTAGAGATTTCATTTAGTCATAAATTTAAAAATAGATACAATGGCAAAATTAACAAAAGAGGATGCACTACTCTATCACTCACAAGGTAAACCGGGCAAAATAGAAGTGAATCCTACTAAACCATATAGTTCACAACGAGACCTATCATTAGCATACTCTCCCGGAGTAGCCGAACCCTGTTTAGAAATCAAAAAAGAGGCATCCAATGCCTATAAATATACCACAAAAGGGAATTTAGTAGCCGTTATATCCAATGGAACGGCTGTATTGGGATTAGGGGATATTGGAGCAATAGCAGGTAAACCTGTTATGGAAGGAAAAGGGTTATTATTTAAAATATTTGCTGGAATTGATGTATTTGACATCGAAGTAAACGAAAAAAATCCTGAAAAATTTATAGAAACAGTAAAAGCCATAGCTCCCACTTTCGGCGGCATTAACTTAGAGGATATTAAAGCACCTGAATGCTTTGAAATAGAAGAGAGACTAAAAGCTGAACTTGATATCCCCATTATGCACGATGACCAGCACGGTACAGCAATAATCTCAGCGGCAGGGCTATTAAATGCTTTGGAGATAGTAGGAAAGAAGATAGAGGAGATAAAAATAGTGGTAAATGGTGCCGGTGCAGCAGCAAATGCTTGTACCAAACTCTATACGACATTAGGAGCAAAACTTGAGAACATAGTAATGGTGGACTCAAAAGGGGTAATAAACAGAAAACGCACCGACTTGAATGAAAGAAAAAGAGCATTCGCCACTGAGAGAGAAATCAGCACCTTAGCAGAGGCACTAATAGATGCTGATATGTTCTTAGGGTTATCGGTAGCAGATATCCTGACAGAGGAGATGATAGGGAGTATGAACCATGACCCGATTGTTTTTGCTCTTGCAAATCCCAACCCGGAGATCTCCTACGAGAAGGCTATTAATGCACGTCCCGATATTGTTTTCGCCACAGGTAGATCCGACCACCCGAATCAAATAAATAATGTAATCGGTTTCCCATATATTTTCCGCGGGGCATTAGATGTTCGTGCAAATTGCATTAACGAAGAGATGAAAGTGGCTGCTGTCAAGGCTATAGCTGATTTGACCAAAAAGCCTGTACCTGATGTGGTGAATACAGCATATAATGTAAAAAAAATAAGTTTCGGACGAAACTATATAGTACCTAAGCCACTCGACCAGAGACTTCTAACCTCAGTAGCACCCGCAGTAGCTAAAGCTGCCATCGACTCTGGAGTGGCTGCAATATCTATTGATGATTGGGATGAGTATAACAACAGGTTATTAAAGTTAATGGGAAATGACAACAAACTACTCCGTCAATTCTATGAAACAGCCCGTCAAAACCCCAAACGTGTGGTCTTCTCTGAATCTAACCACGTTAATATGTTAAAAGCAGTAGCAACAGCCCTTTCCGAAGGGATATGCCACCCGATATTACTTGGCAATGAGGAGAAGATAAATAAGTTAGCGGCTGAAAACTCTATTGATATTAATGGTATTGAAATTATCAACTTAAGACATGACAGAGAGGAGACGAGACGAGTAAAATATGCAGAGTTATTATCTGCTAAACGAAAAAGAGAAGGGATGAGTTACGAGGAGGCTTATGAGTTGATGTACGAGAGGAATTATTTTGGAATGATGATGGTAGAGAGCGGAGAAGCAGATGCTCTGATTACAGGGGTAATTACCAGATACGAAGATGCAGTAAAAGCAGCTAAAACTGTAATTGGTATTCGTCCCGGCCTCAACACCATAGGGGCGTTACATATTATGGATACTAAAAAAGGGACATTCTTCTTGGCAGATACACTTTTTAACCGCCATCCATCCGAAGAGAGCATCTTTGATATAGCAAAATTAACTTACGATACTGTTAAATTCTTCTCTCAGAGTCCAGTAATGGCACTCCTTTCATACTCAAATTTCGGTTCAGACAACGAGGGGAGCCCTGCTATGATGCAATCGGTGGTCAAACGTCTCCACGAGATGTGTCCTAATATGGTTGTTGACGGAGAGATGCAAGTAAACTTTGCACTTAATCGAGAACTAAGAGACAATAAATACCCCTTTACCCGCCTATATGGGAAAGAGGTCAATACTTTAATATTCCCCGATATGGGTTCGGCTAACATAACACAAAAGATGATGTGTGAAATGGGGGTTGCTGAAAAAATAGGTCCTATACAGATGGGGTTACAAAAACCTGTACATATTTTGGATATTGAGAGTTCTGTCCGTAGTATAGTAAATATGACTGCAATAGCTGTCGTAGATGCCATAATTCAGGAGAGAATTGACCATGGTATTGATCAAAGGTGTTGTGAATAATTAAAATCAACATCCAAAAAGAAATATTATATTTGTCGCAATGATAAAAGGGAAAAAGATAATAGTGGTAATGCCTGCATATAATGCCGAGAAGACATTAGAGCAGACATATTTGGAGATACCAAAAGAGATTGTAGATGAGATAATACTTACTGACGACCATAGTAGAGATGATACTGTAAAAAAGGCCAAGGCACTTGGTATAAAGGAGGTTATAGTTCACGAGAAGAATAAAGGGTATGGTGGAAATCAAAAAACATGTTATGACCGCGCACTCGAATTAGGGGCAGATATAGTCATTATGCTCCACCCCGATTACCAATACACCCCAAAACTAATAGAGTCTATTGCCTATATAATAGCCAATGGGGTCTATCCTGTAGTTTTTGCTTCGAGGATACTCGGTAAAGGGGCAAGAAGAGGGGGGATGCCGCTTATTAAATATATAGCTAACAGAGGACTTACCTTTACCCAGAATATTCTGATAGGTCAAAAGCTCTCCGAATATCACACAGGCTACCGTGCATATTCAGCAGAGGTACTCAGAGCCATTAAATACCATAATAACTCCGATGATTTCGTCTTTGACAATGAGATCGCAGCCCAGGTATTTTATGCAGGGTATGAGATAGGAGAGGTTACCTGCCCCACTAAATATTTTGATGATGCCTCCTCTATAAACCTCAGAAGGAGTACCATTTACGGCTTTGGTGTCCTGAGAGTCTCGATACTCTATAGATTATGTAAATGGGGTCTGATGAGATCCAAGTTGTTCTAAAAAAACGAATATGAATAAAAGATCATTGCTAATCGAGTTGGGAATAGTTATTATAGCTGCCCTCCTCTTCCTTCCGGGATTAGGGGGTGTAAGACTATTCGATTGGGATGAGATAAATTTTGCTGAATCTGCACGGGAAATGTTAATGACCGGGGATTGGTTGAATGTTCAGATTAACTTTGAGACTTTCTGGGAGAAACCTCCCCTCTTTATCTGGATTCAGGCCCTCTCAATGTCTATTTTCGGGGTCAATGAATTTGCTGCCCGGCTCCCTAATGCCATAGTCGGTATAATCACACTCTTGGTACTTTTCAGAGTGGGCAAAAAACTCTCCGGAGAACGCTTTGGACTACTTTGGGCTGCTCTCTACGCCTCTTCCATATTCCCATTTTTCTATTTCAAATCAGGGATTATAGACCCTTGGTTTAATCTCTTTATCTTCTTGGGAATCTATTTCTTTAGCAAATATGTAAATATAGAAGAGATTAGAAATAGGATGTTAAATGCCATCCTCTCTGCTGCTTTTATCGGACTTGCAATCCTCACAAAAGGTCCTGTCGCACTTCTGATATTCTTATTGACCTTCATAGTCTATTTAATTTGGAAACGCTTTAAGTTCGACTTTAGGTGGAAAGATGTATTTGCTTTTATAGGAGTTTTGGCGGTCGTGGGTGGGGCATGGTTTATTTTGCAGATAGCTACCGGAAATTTCTCTATAATTCAGGACTTTATTGAGTACCAGATACGTCTCTTCAGAACCGAAGATGCAGACCACGGAGGGTTCTTATTGTACCACTTTGTTATATTGTTCTTCGGAGTCTTCCCTGCCTCCCTATTGGCACTCCCTGCCTTCCGGAGGGGCATTTTGAAAAACGAAGAGAAGAGACCCCTTGTAGACCAATTCAGATGGATGATGATCTCCTTCTGGGTGGTACTTATCCTCTTTACCATTGTAAGAACCAAGATTATCCACTACTCCTCTTTCTGCTACTTTCCGCTGACATTTTTTGCAGCATATATGGTTAATAAATGGATGAATAGAGAAGAGAAGTTACCACGGTTTGTTCAAATCTTCCTTATTTTCGTTGCATCTATTTTCGGTATAGCATTGACTGCTGTAACACTCTTCGATAAATTCAAGCATCTCCTCTACCCTTATGTAGATGATGCATACACACTTAACAGCATGAAAGCCACCGCTTCATGGGTAGGATTTGAACCGGCAGTAGGGGTAGTTCTTATAATTTGTACCATTCTCTTTTGTTCCAAATTTAGGAAAAGACCAACGGCAAAGAACCTCGCTATTCTCCTTTCAGGCTCCATTTTCTATGTCTTTACGATGATGTTGTTAGTGGTAGGTCAGGTAGAGAAGTATAGCCAGGCACCTGCAGTGGACTTTTATGTCAGTAAAAAAGGGGAAGAGTGCTACATCTATCCGAGGGAGAAGAGTTATGCACACTACTTCTATTCAGAGCGAAAACCTGAAAACAGCTCTGCCGACTTCGAATATCTCTCAAAAGGGGATATAGACAAACCCTGTTATTTCGTGATTAAAAATGACCCCGAGAGAGTTATCCCTTTCATAACTCAGATAGATAACGCAGAAAAACTATACGAGTTAAACGGCTTTGTCTTCTTTGTAAGAAAACCCCCTCTCCAAATCGAAGACGATGAATAAAAAGGTTATAAAGTGGAGTCTCAAGGTGCTACTCTCTATTTTAGCACTTATAGTTATCCTTTTTATAGGGATGAACTTCTCCCCCATTTATAATTTTCCCCCCACAGAACCCTTTTCAGGAGATAAAATTTATAACCCATATAATTCGCTCGATACAGCTTTAGGGTGGAAAAAATCCAATTTCCATACTCACACTAAAGTGGATAAAGGGATAAACGAATGTCCCGAATACCCCGATGTAGTTTGGTCTGATTATCAGCAATATGGTTATGATATTCTCACCTTTTCAAACCACAATGCACTTACAGAGTTCCCGGGTGACACCTCCCGACAGGTTTGGGTTTACGAGCATGGGTATAACCCCCTAAAATTCCATAAATTAGTTTTCGGTGTTAAAAAGGTCAACTACTATGAACAGATGCTCCCTTTTACCATCTCCCAAAAACAATTTATGTTCGACCTGCTTCGCAAAGATGCAGATTTGATTCTCTTTAACCACCCTGACCGCACTTTCGGCATCAATGACAATGACTTTAAATACCTTACAGGGTATGAGATGGTAGAGTCCTTCTGCGGAGAAGAGACTGCACTCCACTATTGGGATGTGGGACTCTCTAATGGGCACTATTCGCACTCCTTGATAAATGACGACTGCCACGATTCAGGGAACACCAAGAAGATAGCACGCCGCTGCTCTTGGTTAAACACCCCCTCACATAGCTATGGTGACATTCTTAAAACTCTTAAAGAGGGGTGCTTTTATACCATGAGGATGCCCGATTTCGGAGACGGAGATAAGGAGATAAAAATCATAGAAAATCAAACCCTTCCAGCTATAAAAAATATCGGTCTTTCAGGGGACTCTCTCTACATATCCCTTTCAGAACCTGCAGAGTACATAATTATAGTCGGAGAGAATGGCTTTAGAAGAGACTCACTCATTAAAACAGATTTTGCCAACTATAAATTCCGCAATGACGACTCATACATTAGATTAGAGGCAGGATTCTCCTCAGGGGTCGTAATCTTCACAAACGCTTTTGCCCGATATCAAGAGGGGAAGAGTCTATTCACTTTCCAAGAACATTCAGTAAATATATTTAAAACCATCCTATATAATGCGTTGCTAACCCTACTTATTATAGGGGTTATATTATTTACTGTAAAAAAAGTAATTACTCGCCGGCGCTCCTGAGTCTTTCAGCGTTTTCAGCTATTTGAAGCTCATCTATAACCTCTTGAATGGCACCATCCATAAAGACCGGAAGGTTATACATCGTATAGTTAATTCTATGATCGGTTACCCTTGACTGAGGGTAGTTATATGTACGAATCTTGGCTGAACGGTCCCCTGTCGCCACCATTGTTTTTCTTTTAGCAGAGACCTCATTCAGATACTTCTCATATTCCAAATTATATAATCTGGTTCTAAGTTCGGAAAGTGCCTTATCGTAATTCTTTAACTGGGACTTTTCATCTTGACACTGAACGACAATACCTGAAGGGATATGGGTCAATCGGATAGCAGAGTAGGTAGTATTCACCGACTGCCCTCCGGGACCTGAAGAGCAGAAGGTATCCTTTCTTATATCGTTCATATTAAGTTCAATATCAAACTCGTCTGCCTCCGGCAATACAACAATAGAGGCTGCAGAGGTATGAACCCTCCCCTGAGTCTCGGTCTGTGGCACCCTTTGAACTCTATGCACCCCACTCTCATACTTCAGCACTCCGTAAACACCATGACCTGACACTTTGCAAATCAACTCCTTAAAACCTCCTGAAGTCCCTTCGTTCTGACCTGTAATCTCCAATTTCCACCCTTTGCGTTCCGCAAACTTTGCATACATTCTGAAAAGATCCCCTGCAAAAATAGCAGCTTCGTCCCCACCTGTTCCCCCTCTGATCTCCATAATTGCATTCTTGCTATCTTGAGGATCCTTCGGGATAAGGAGCAATTTTATCTCCTCTTCCAACTTTGGAAGCTCCTCCTCAATGGCAGCAACCTCCTCCTTAGCCATCTCTCTTAGCTCTTCATCCTTCTCATTAACAAGAATATCTTTGGCCCCCTCGTAATCTACAACCATTTTACAATATCTATCCCCTGCCGCTACTACAGGTTCTAACTCCCTATACTCCTTATTCAACTGAACATAGCGTTTCATATCAGAGATGGTATTAGGATCAGAAATCTGCTCGGAGAGGGTCTCGAACTTATGATGAAGGTCTCTCAGTTTGTCTGCCAACGAATTATCACTCATATACTTTTATAAATTAGCCCGCAAATATAGATAAAAAAACAGACGTTGCCGTAACAACGCCTGTTTTTTTTATGAATACTCTGATTAGTCGTATTGTGCCAAAATCCCTTTTATCATATTAGGCTCGAGACGACCGTAAACTTTCTCGTCGATAAGAATTACCGGAGCAAGCCCACAAGCACCTACGCAACGGAGGCAGTCGAGAGAGAATTTTCCATCAGCAGTAACACCGCCAACATCGATTTTCAACTCTTTCTTCAACTCATCGAGTACAGCTTCCGCACCACGAACATAACAAGCTGTTCCCATACAGACAGAAACAGTATGTTTCCCTTTCGGTGTCATAGTAAAGAACGAGTAGAAAGAGACCACTCCAAATACCTTAGCCACAGGCATTTTAAGATTACTTGCTATCTCTCTCTGCACCTCTTCCGGAAGATATCCAAATTCACCCTGACATCTATGTAATACATTTATCAGTTCTCCTTGCTTGTTTCCAAACTCACTGCAAATAGCTGCAATTTTATCTTTATGACATTTTTGAAATTCTATTTTACCCATATCGTCTAAGTATTAATTATGTTTTTCGAAATAGTGAGTATGAAGCAGATGATGAGCTTTTTCACTCATAGGACGTCCAAGGAACTCTTCATATAATTTGATTATATAAGGATTCTCATGAGACTTACGAATCTTCTTACCTGCATCTTCTCTGTAGATAGCATCGAAACGAGCTTTAATTATATCTGCATTACCGTGGTGAAGGGGCTGTCCTGCTCCTCCAACACATCCACCAGGACAAGCCATAATCTCAATAGCGTGGAAATTATACATACCTGCACGAATTCCATCAAGGAGTTTTCTTGCATTGCTTAATTTATGCGCTATTCCGATATTAATCATAGTACCATTGAAATCAATGGAAGCCTGACGGATTCCTTCAAGACCTCTTAGTTCATGGAAATCTAATCTGTCAAGTTTCTTACCTGTAAAGAGTTCATAAGCAGTTCTTACTGCTGCCTCGATAACTCCACCTGTGGCACCGAAAATAACAGCAGCACCTGTTGACTCACCAAGAGGAGCATCAAACTCCTCACAAGGGAGTGAAACGAAATCAATGTTTGCAAGTTTAATAAGGGCAGCTAACTCTCTTGTGGAGATAGAGTAGTCCACATCAGGGTTACCATCCACCTTAAACTCATCTCTCTGGCACTCATATTTCTTTGCAAGACAAGGCATCACAGAGACCACCACGAGATCCTCTCTCTTAATACCCATCATATCTGCAAAATATGTTTTAGCGATAGCACCAAACATCTGCTGAGGAGATTTTGCGGATGAAGGAACATCCAACATATCGGGATAGTTATGCTCGAAGAAGTTAACCCATGCAGGGCAGCAAGAGGTTAAAATAGGGAGCTTAACATCCTTATCCCCACCAAGGAAACGTCCGATACGATTAAGCAACTCTGTTCCCTCCTCCATAATGGTAAGGTCGGCAGCGAAATCGGTATCGAAAACTTTATCAAATCCTAATCTGCGAAGAGCAGCAGCCATCTTACCGGTAACAAGTGTGCCCGGCTCATATCCAAACTCCTCTCCAAGAGCAGCTCTTACTGCAGGAGCAGTCTGAACTATCACAGTCTTTGTAGGATCTGCAAGGGCCTGAATAATCTTAGGGGTATGATCCACCTCTGTCAAAGCACCTGTAGGACAAACTGCAACGCACTGTCCGCAGAAAGTACAGTTTGAATCTATCAGACTCTGTTCAAATGCAGTAGCAACCACAGCGTTAAAACCTCTATTAATAGCACTTAAAGCACCAACACTCTGAACATCATTACAGATGGTTTCGCATCGACGGCACATAATACATTTGTCCATATCCCTCTTTAGAGCAGGGGAATAGTCTTTCTTATATGTGGACATCTCTGCATTTTCCACAGCGTGTATCTCTCTGATACCTAAACGAGCTGCCATGGTCTGTAAATCACATCTTCCATTCTTCTGGCAGATAAGACAATCCTTGGGGTGATCCGAAAGAATCAATTCCAAAACAGTCTTTCTTGCATTTAGAACCCTCTGAGTGTGAGTATGAATCACCATTCCCGGAGTACACTGAGTAGAACAAGAGGGAGCCAAGTTTCTTCTCCCGTCAACCTCCACTACACAAACACGACATCCGCTTGGGCAGTTTTTAACTCCAAGAGATTCGAGGTTCATATAGCAAAGTGCGGGGATATAAATGCCTATAGTTTTAGCGGCATCGAGGATAGTAGTCCCTTTCTGAACTTCTATCTCTTTATTATCTATTATAATTTTTATTGTATTATCCATAACTGAGATTATTGAACGATTACTGCATTAAATTTACATTTGGTGTAGCATATACCGCAACGAGTACATTTATCAGCATCTATTAGATGAGGCTGTTTCAGTTCACCCTTTATGGCTCCGGCAGGACAAGCCTTCGCACAAACAGTACAACCCTTACATTGTTCAGGGTCAATGGTGTAAACTTTCAGTGCCTTACACTTATGTGATTTACACTTCTTATCTACCACATGCTCTACATACTCATCCCAGAAATTATCAATAGTAGAGAGAACAGGATTAGGAGAGCTCTGTCCAAGACCGCAAAGAGCTGTATCTTTAATAACGCGGCTTAAATTCCTTAAATAATCCAAATCATCCATACTCCCTTTACCCATAGTAATCTTATCGAGAGTCTCATGTAACCTCTTATTTCCAACACGACAAGGAGCGCATTTTCCGCAAGACTCCTCAACAGTGAAACCAAGATAGAACTTAGCAACTGAAACCATACAGTCATCTTCATCCATTACAATCATCCCACCTGAACCCATCATAGAGCCTGAAGCAACCAAGTTTTCATAATCAATAGGGGTGTCGAGGTGTTTTTTAGTCAAACATCCGCCGGAAGGTCCTCCCGTCTGAACAGCTTTAAACTCTTTTCCACCTTTAATACCTCCACCGATTTCATAAATAACCTCACGGAGGGTGGTACCCATAGGAACCTCTATCAAACCGACATTATTGATTTTACCGGCAAGAGCAAAAACCTTTGTCCCTTTTGATTTCTCAGTACCGATAGAGGCAAACCACTCGGGGCCCTTTAGGAAAATAACCGGAACGTTTGCAAATGTCTCAACATTATTAACGTTTGAAGGTTTCCCCATATAACCTTGTTCTGCAGGGAATGGTGGTTTAACTGTCGGTTCTCCCCTCATCCCTTCCATTGAATGGATAAGAGCTGTCTCTTCACCACATACGAAAGCACCTGCACCATAGCAGAGACTAACATCGAAATTAAAGTCAGTTCCGAAGATATTGTTTCCAAGGAGACCATACTCCTGAGCCTGAGCTATTGCAAGTTTAAGACGTTTAACTGCCAATGGATACTCTGCACGAATGTAGATCAAACCTTTAGTAGCTCCAATAGAGTAACCGCAGATAACCATCGCCTCTAAAACTGAGTGAGGGTCACTCTCGAGGATAGAACGATCCATAAATGCACCCGGGTCCCCCTCGTCTGCATTACAAATTACATATTTCTGGTCAGCTTTATTCTTTGATGCGATTTCCCATTTTAGACCTGTGGGGAAACCTGCACCGCCACGACCTCTTAGACCGGAGCGTTTTACTATATCAATAGCCTCTTGAGGAGTTCCTGAGAGGACTTTTGCAAGAGCCTCATACCCATCACGAGCTATATATTCATCTATGTTTTCAGGGTTAATGAAACCGCAGTTACGCAAAGCGATACGAAGCTGTTTCTGATAAAACCCCATGTGTTTTGAGTCGCTGATATGCTCGAGTGTCTCAGGATCTTCATAAAGTAATCTCTTTACTTTACGCCCTTTAACTACATGCTCTTTTACTATCTCTTCAGCATCACATGGTTTAACATTTGTATAAAAAGTATTATCAGGAATAATCTTCACCACCGGACCTTGTTCACAAAAACCGAAGCAACCGGTAACAACTACCTGTGCATCATTTTCCATTCCGGCTTTACGAATCTCCTCTTTCAGATTTGTTACTATCTGATCGCTTTCGGATGCACGACAACCTGTACCTCCGCAGCATAATAAGTGCATTTTGTAACCTGCCATATTTATTTAATTTTTCTCTGTAATAGTTTGGTAATTAACAGGGATAATACCATCAACCAATTCCCCGTGGAGGATATATTTATCCACAATATCCATAGCTTTTGCAGTGTCCACATAGCCGAAAACTATTGGAGCCTCACCTGGTTTCGTAACTTCGATGGTGGGTTCTGCATAACAGTATCCCATACACCCCCCTTGAGTTACAATTGCAGGGAGTTTCTCTTTTTCGATTCTGTCAATAAGAGCGTTCATAACGGTGCGAGCTCCCGCCGCTATTCCACATGTAGCCATAGCTACGCGGATTTGAACCAGATTTTCAGGGTTATCGCTCTTCTCCCTAATTCGAATATCCGATTCAAGTTTCTGCTTCATCTTTCGCAGATCATCGAGTGATTTGATTTTGTTCATAAAAATGGTATTAATTAAGTTGATTTATTTATTCTTGGAGCCTATCATTATTATTCGGTTGCAAAAATATAAAAAAAATACTAATTTCTTAACAATTTGATATTTTCATTGACCATTTCTGTTAAATATTTAATAATTGAGGGATTATTTAAAGAAACTCCTTCAAGAACCTCCTTAATCTCAATGGTATCGAAAATATACTCCTCCTGATTATATTTATAGATAAATTTGAAATCTAAATCAGGATTTGCAGAAACCAGCAGAATTACTGCATTCGCCACATCCCCCAAAGGGGGACGATCTATATTTGAATGGAGAAACCATGCCTCCACCAAAGTCCCTTTACCCTCTTGAGAGGTTATTTTCACATCTCCCCCGCTCTGCATGGCAGAGTGTTTAAGGAGTGGAATCCCCAACCCTACTTTTCTTGTGGTGCGAGAGGTAAAAAAAGGGTCCGAAAGTTTTGAAACTTTCTCCTCGGACATCCCTTTTCCATTGTCCTCCACCGAAATTAAAAGTTTGTCCCCTGAAATATTCTCATCTACCACAATGGTTATCATTGAAGCACCTGCACTAATAGAGTTTTGGACTATATCTAAAATATGAAGGGATAGATCATTCATCTCTTTAATCTTTAATCTCCACGAAACGTCCTTCCTCCCCACGAAGTGCCTTTTTTATCTCGGAGAATGTGCGTCTTTCCATATTGAAAAAAGTCGCAGCAGAGCCGAAATCATCAGGGTAATGGGCGTCAGAAGAGCGAATAAAAGAGGTTTTTAATTTGGTTAAATATTTGTTCTTTTCTAAAAAAGCCTTTATATCACACCTTTTGGAAAACTCCAAGGCATCAAACGGGAGGTCAGGAGGTACGAAACCAAGCTGTGAAATAATGGAGTTCTGAGTTTTATCGATATGTGCGGGGATAAAAATACCATCGAGGGAGGCTACAAAAGCAGATATTTGACTTACCGTCTGGTTAATAGCAGAGATAAGAAGATACTCCACCTCATCCAAGACCTCCTCATCTTCGTTAACTAAAAGTTGGTATCCGAAAACATCAACATTATTTGGAACCCTCTGAATATGCGTCTCCAAATAATTCTGCAATGCATTAAGATTATCCTCCCCCTCCACAAACGCCAAGCAGTGAGCCTCCTCTTTAGAGGTAATCTCCACACCACATAAGATATAAGGCTCCGAATCTCCTACTATTCTCTTTATCTCTCTCCCTTGAAGCGTGGTGTTATGATCTGTTATTCCGATTATATCATACCCCTTCCTTACAGCAGACGAGATAATAAGAGATGGAGTCATCTCTAAATCCCCACATGGTGAAAGCACCGTGTGATTATGTAGGTCTGCCTTAAAGGGGAGCATAGATTACTATTTGGAGAGTAGATTATAGAGTTTACCTGTCAGTTCATAAGTCTGCTCATTGCTCCCCAAAATGGGAATATCCTCATCATTGGAGACCTGCATGGCATCCTCTTCGGGCTGAAACCCTTTTACAAGAATAACCGCAGACAACTCTTTTAAAGTGGCTATCGCCATTATATTTTTATGGGTCTGAAGTGTGAGCCATACTGATCCCTCCTTAGCAAACCCCATAACATCAGAGAGTAGGTCGGAAACATATCCCCCCTCTACCTCTTTATCAAGTCCATTTTCTCCCGAAAAAACCTTTAGATTTAATTTCTCAACAATTTCTCTAACTTTCATACTATTATTTTTTATTGATTATTTTATTCTGCTCCTTCTCCTTATTAATAAATCGATCCTTTCCCCAAACATTCTCCATAAGTTTTATAGCTTCAACATAAGTAAGACTCCCCTCTTTCTCAAATCGAGCCTGCATAAAGATACAATTATTCAAAGAGGCATCATCTCTTACAATATCGGCAGCAAGTGCTTCGCAACTCGGTGCTCCACAGGCACCACAATCAATATTTGGAAGGAGTTTTTTCAACATCCT
This sequence comes from uncultured Muribaculaceae bacterium, assembly GCA_964432305.1. GTDB lineage: Bacteria > Bacteroidota > Bacteroidia > Bacteroidales > UBA932 > CAYSND01. Next base: position 18,987 of record CAYSND010000002.1, read on the forward strand.
TGCATTCTCCATCTTCTTAATAGCCACATTAATATCCTTGTCATATTTTACCATGGAGCGAGGTTCTATAGGATCCATATGGATATATGAAGAGCAAAAAGATAAATACTCATTAACGAGATGATGAGTTTCCGGGTACTGCTTAGAAAATCTTCTTAAATGATCAGCCATAAGGAAACGATTTCTCTGAACTAAAATACCCCCACAGCAAGATTCATCACACACTCTCAGTTCGAGGTAATCAATGCTCTCTCCAATATCTTCATTTTCAAGTTTTTCAAGAAAATCAATAACATTCCCCATTCCATCTATCGCCAATGAGCGCCCCTTTATAAGAGCTGCCTCCCCACCTGTCGTGGGCCAAAGGAGTCCCTGAGATGAGAGTGCGGCGTTAATTTTTATCTCCCCATCCCCGAATTTTTTATTTTTATAAGCGAGGTAAACCTTATTATATGCTCTGTCCATATTGATAACTCCGTTTATAGGGGACTTATACCCCCCCACCGGAGATTTAACAGCAGCTATCTTCCCAATACAGGGGGTAAGATAGAAGATTCCAAGCTCACCCTCCCCTCCTTTCCCCTCTCTTTCAAATTTTCTCTTGTAATACTGAGCAGTAACTTCCAAAGGGGGAATAAGTAACATTATCTTATCTATAAGCGAAGGGAATCTAACCTGAATTAACCTGATTACAGCGGGACAAAAAGAGGAGATAACAGGTTTTTCGGGTGCCGCCTTTACATATTCATTTATCTCCCCTATTAGAGAATCGACACTCTGTTCCACCGTGCAGAGTTCATCAAATCCCAAATCTGTAAGAATCTGATATATGGATTCCCTATCCACAGTATCATCAAACTGGGCAAAAAACGTTGCGGGGACTAATAACACCCTATATTTATATTTGTATATATCTGCAAAGTCATCGTCCACCACCCTAATTGCTCTTGTGGGGCATATTCTAAAACACTCTCCGCAATCTATACACCAGTCTGCATACAAGAGAGCCTTTCCATTAGAGACCCTTAGAGCCTCAGTAGGACAGACTTTGATGCAGTGGGAGCACCCGATACAGACATCTTGCTGTATCTCGATGGCTCTATGTACGGTATTATGTTCCATTATAAACTCCTTTAAATATCTAATTAAATTTTATGGTTATGTAAAGAGTCGTCCCTTTTCCGACAATCGACTCTATTTTAAAGTCATCAGCATTGTCTTGAATATTAGGGAGTCCCATCCCTGCACCAAACCCCATCTCCCTTACTTGAGGGGAAGCAGTCGAAAACCCTTTCTTCATAGCCATATCTATATCGGGAATACCGGGTCCTTCGTCGGCAAGGATTACTGTAACCCCCTCAGGGTCAATGTCAGCAGTGATTACTCCACGATAAGCATGAGCTACTATATTTACTTCTGCCTCATAAAGAGCTACCACCACCCTTTTAATAACAGTTGGATTAACTCCTATCTGTTTTAATGTCTTTTTAATTTGCGAAGAGGCATAACCTGCCTGGGTAAAATCCCCCCCCTCTACATTATATTCTAGTTTCATATTAATAGACCGGTTTTAATCCTGCACCATATAGAATACCTGCCGTCTTGAAGACAGAGTATTTAGTGGTAATCAATACCATATCATTTTCTTCTGCCAACTCTATCATCTCTTCAGTTACCTTCTTTCCACGTGCAATTAAAATAAAATGAACATCGGACATCTCGGCAGTCCTGATACACTGGAGGTTAGATAATCCGGTTATAAGTATAAAGTGAGTTGCCTTGACTGTAAGGACATCACTCATTAAATCCGAAGCAAAAGCATACTCCACGGACTCCTCAATTCTCGATTCTCCTGTAACAAACTCCCCATCTACAAGAGCACATAATTCTTTTAACAGCATAATTATTTGTTTTTAGTTTCTATCTTCTTTATAAAACACCTTCTACGCATAAAAAGTTCTTTCCCATCATACCTATCCCAAACCTTAATGGCACTATTATCCTCTATCTGAGGATTGGTTATGGCATAACGGACTCCATTCTTGATAAAACTGTTTGCCAGAAAGTTATGGAATATGGCAGATACCCCCTTATTTTCCCACTTAGGATCTGAACCCACCATCATAAGATCCACAATATCATAACTAAAATATGACTTTAGAATATGTATCCAACCTAATGGGAAAAGTCTCCCTTTAGCCTTACGATACCCCTCTGAAAAACTTGGAAAACAGATACCGAATGCCACCAAATTATCCTCATTATCGAGAACGAAACAGTTAAGTTCACTCTTTAGCATTTTTAAATAATGCTTCCCTAATGATTTAACCTCTTTATCTGTAATAGGGACAAAATTATGAACATCCCTAAAAGCCTCATTATAATGCTTGAAAAAGAGTTCCACTATATCCGCTCTCTTTTTTAGTTTTTTCACACTCTCCACACGGAGCGGATACCTTTTAAGAAGCAGATCGTTTATTCTTTGTAGCTCAGGGGTAACTCCCTGAGAAGCCGGCAATTTATACTGTATCCAGTCTGCCTCCTTCGCAAACCCAAGCCTCTCCATATAGAGTGGGTAGTAGGGGAAATTATAGATACAGTTTATCGGAGGCATATTTTCAAACCCTTCAACTAACATCCCTTGTTTAAACCAAGTGTTGTACCCTAAAGGTCCATGAATCTCATCCATCCCCTCAGAAGCAGCCCAAGCCTCGGCAGTCTCTATGAGTAATTTAGCTATCTCAAAATCCTCTTCAAACTCTATCCACCCAAAACGTGCCCTTTTGGTCTTATATAACTCGTTATAGTGAGGGTTAATAATCCCTGCTATCCTCCCTACCACTTGCTGCTTTACACGCTTTCCACTCTGCTCAGTCCCTCTAAATACTATCCACATTTTAAGTTTACTATATTCGAGACATGGGTTAGTGGTAAAAATAGAACGTTCATCCAACCTAAGATTAGGGACAAACTGAGGAGAGTCCTTATAAAGTCTCTCTTGGAACCTCAAAAAAAGTTTTAGGTCGGCAGATGTTTTTACCTCCTTTATTCGATACATAAATTATTATATTATTCCCACTCACAAAACTAATAATTTTTTTGCAATATCAGGCTATCCCCCACCACTCTTTCCATATATTGTTGGATTATGGACTTTAGTAGTAACTCCATAGAAGCCTGTTCCGGAAACTCTCCTAAGATGTTTTTCTCAAGCAGAGGGTCTTTGGTGAGATTATATGCAGCAGTCGTATTCTCTCCGTCAAACTGTATAAAATAATCTCCGTAAAAAAACTGAAAACCATTTAAGTAGTTGATGGCAAAGGTCTTTTCGGCAGGGGTGGAAAAGAGGTTCTGTCCGAAAGAGATAAAAGGTCTATCATACCCGAGATACCCTAAGATAGAGGGCATAATATCTATCTGCTGCGCAATACCACTCTTTACCCCTTTCAGCTCCGAATCACCCCTTCTGTAAAAAACAACAGGTACCTTGAAAAGTCCTGAGGCAGTAGAATACTCAGGTTGAGAGGAGAGATTTGTATGGTCCCCCGTAATCACAAAAAGGGTATTATCAAACCAAGATTCATTCTCTATACTCTTAAAAAAGAGTCTTAAAGAGTAATCTGTATAAGCAATACATTTGTGCATCTGATTACTCCCCTCCGGAAACTTCCCTTTATATTTAGCTGGTACATTAAATGGGTGATGTGATGAGATGGTAAAAATAGCGGAGTTAAAAGGTTCCTTAAAGCTCTTAAGATTTTCTGCTAAGTAGTGTAAAAACTCCTCATCCCAAATCCCCCAAAATCCATCATAATCCTTATCATTACCGTATGTGCTTCTATCATAAAAAGAGGTATAACCGGTCGATTTGGCATAAGCCTCAAACCCCATAGAGCCTTTCTGGGCACCATGGAAAAAGGAGGAGTGATACCCTTTGGAGGATAACTCTTGGGCTAATCCCGTAACCTGATTTAATGCATAAGGGGTTATAAGAAAAGGGGTTACTAAAGAAGGGATACCGGAGATAACAGAGGGCATAGCATCTATACTTTTTCTCCCATTAGCATAAGAGTGTTCGAAGACCAAAGCACTCTGCATAAGAGAGTCAAGAAAAGGGGTACACCCTTTATAATCCTCCTTATCCCGATTAAGCCACCCGCTATACTCACTCCCAAAACTCTCTATAATAATAACCACCACATTATATGGCTTAAATTCTCTCCCCTCTTCAGGAGTCTGCAGAGGGGAATAGAGAGCAGTCATAGTTTCGCGCTCTTCAAAATATTGAGGTACCTGAAACGGGCTCTTCTCTATGGTCTTTATTATGGCAAAAGGGGTATTAAGGACGATATTTGCCTCGATTGGTTTCTCAATAAATTTATTGGCATTGCTTAACTCGATAGGTCGGGTACTCATCCCAAAGCCACCCCGCATCCCGATAACAGAGAGGTATCCAAGAACCAGAAAAGAGAGGGAGTTGACCAAATAATAATATTTCCCATTAGTTTCATGACGTGGGGTAACATAGAGTTTATAGAGGAGGAAGATAAGCACTATGGCCGCCAATGTAATATACCAATGTGAGAACATCTCATTAATTACAATAGAAACAAGTTTCGAATCGCTCTCATTTCCAAACTCATGAAAAATCGTACAGTCTGTTATGCGGTTAGTAAACTTAAAATAGAGGGTGTTCCCCATACTCATTATTACTGCTAATCCGTTTATAACCGTATAAAATATCCTCAAAAAGAGATGATACCCCCTCCTCTCTTTATAACGCAAAGGGAACAACATCATAGCTATATAGAGAGCGTTCATAAAACAGATGGCAGAGATATCGAACATTACCCCCCCTCTGAAGAGTTTAGCTATATCGGCAAATGACAACCCCGCGAAATAGGAGTTATTCTCCAATAAAAACAGCACTCTAAAGAGAAAATAGAGTACAAAGAGGGTAAAAAAATTTATAAGCAACGCCACGAGAGTCGAGGTATTGCTATTCTTTAAAAGATTAGGTCTCATGATTTAGGAAATGGTTTATAGCCGCCTGAGCAGATACGCAGCCAAATACTGCCGGAAGATAAGAGATGGTACCCACTTGAGATTTTTTATTTCTCTCCTCATTCTCTTCTAAAGGGACAATAGCCTCCGTATCAGGCAACTCCTCCGAGAAGACCACCTTAAATCCTCGATTTATCCCCTCTTTCCGAAGTCGCTTTCGTAAAATATATGCTAACGGACAATTATATGATTTGGAAATATCTGCAATTCTAATTTTGGTGGCATCTAATTTCGCTCCGGCACCCATTGAGGAGACAAGTGGAATATTATGGGAGAGACAATACTTTATCAACTCCACTTTCGGAGAGAGGGTATCTATTGCATCTATAAGAAAGTCAATAGGTTTCCCTACCTCTCTCACTGCACGATCTAAAACCTCCTCCATATTATCGACAGTCAGGTACTCCTCTATTACTTTTAATTTAATATTGGCATTAATATCTTTAAGACGCTCAGCCATCAGAGGTGCCTTAGGTTTCCCGATTGTGGAGTCGAGGGCGAGGAGTTGTCGGTTTTTATTCGATTCACTCACCGAGTCGGCATCTAAAATAATCATACTGCCCACCCCTGCTCTTGCCACCATCTCTGCCGCATAAGCCCCCACACCACCAAGTCCGATAACAGCCACAAGAGCCCCTTGCAGCCTTCCGACCACCTCAGCACCAAGCAAAAGTTCAGTGCGTCCTACTGCCGTATTGTCCAAAGAGAGAGACATTATTGTTTTTTAGCCTCCTCCCAAATAACATTCATCTCATCGAGAGTCATCTCTTTTAGAGAGTGCCCCATTCTAATAGTATGCTCTTCAAGGTAAGTAAACCTCTCCTTAAACTTCTTGCAGGTGCTCTCAAGAGCAGTGTCGGGGTTTAAATCATAGAGACGGGCAGCATTGATAATGGAGAAAAGAAAATCCCCCAACTCCTCCTCAGCTCTTTTATAATTCTCAGGGTGCTCACTCATTATCTCCAACTCCTCCTTAAACTCCCCAAGTTCCTCCGAAACTTTGTCCCAAACTTGAGACTTCTCCTCCCAGTCGAACCCCACTGCACGTGCCTTGTCCTGCATCCTATACGCTTTTAGGAGCGAAGGCAATGAGTTAGGAACTCCGGAAAGAACCCTCTTGTTCCCATCTTTCTCCTTTGTTTTTAACTGCTCCCAGTTCTGAATTACCTCCTCTGCCCCTTTAACCTCCGTCTCCGCAAAAACATGCGGATGCCTATAAATTAACTTATTGCAAAGCTTATCTATAACATCTACAATATCAAATTCCCTCTGCTCCTCCCCTATCTTCGCATAAAAGACAATATGTAAAAGGAGATCTCCAAGCTCCTTAGAGATATTCTGCTGCTCCCCATTTAAGATGGCATCACTTAACTCATAACTCTCCTCGAGGGTTAGGGGACGGAGCGACTCCGTGGTCTGCTCCCTATCCCAAGGACACTTCTCCCTTAACTCATCCATAATATCGAGCAACCGCCCGAAGGAGTCCATTTTTTCTTGTTTACTTCTCATATTCTGTTTATAAAAACTTTATTGTAATCTCAGATGAGGTACTTAACCCCTCGCTTTCAGCGATGCTCCCCTGATTAATAGCCAACTCCAAATATCCGAGTGAATTGAATATCGCCAACATTGCCCCTATCTCGCCGGAGTTATAAGAGCGGGAGATATTATGAATAGAGGCGAACGGTCCTTGAACAAGGATTGCGAAATCCCTTCTATTTCTATGTTGTTCAAATATAGCTTTAGAGATATTCGTAATGGCATTACCAAAAGAATCGATATAGACCACCCTCCCGATAATCGAAGATTCGGATATTACAGGTCTTAATATCACCTCCTCTTTGAGAGTAGTCTTCTCGGTCATTGATTCAAAGAGATTCTCTTCTATTATTTTAATTGCAGAGACAAAATGATCTGCAGCCATGAAATTAGAAAAGGTGGGTTGATTTTTAAGTGCATAGGCAATTGTAGGTAGTTTGTCAAAAAGATGTACAAACCTCCCATCATTTAAACCTACGAAAAAATGCCCCTCTGCCTGAATTATAACCATCTCTTCATCTTTTAAAGGCTCGGATGCCACCCCGAAAAGGTGAATGCTCCCCTCAGGAAAATGCCTAAATGTGCTTTTTAAGATAAACATACCCTGTAACACATCCAAAGGGGGGATATCATTAGAGATATCTACTATAGTCGTGGAAGTGTTATAAGACAAAATCTTCCCTTTTAATGTGGCAAGATAATAATCAGACTTAGACCAATCGGATATTATGGTTACAAGACTCATCTGCGGTAAATAATTCTTTTGCAAAGATAGATAATTTAAAGATTCTTTAGTAAGTTTGCCGCCTTAATTAAAACCTCATATTATAATGAATAAAAATATACATTTTGTAAGTGCAGACGAAGCAGTTAAGGTAGTAAAGTCTGGCGACCATATCCATTTTAGCAGTGTGGCTTCAGCCCCTAAAGTATTAATCGATGCATTATGCCGTAGAGGAGATGCAGGTGAGCTTAAGGATGTTCGTATCCACCACCTCCATACCGAAGGTGCTGCTCCTTATACGGATCCAAAGTATGCAGGTATTTTCTTCCATCAAGCTTTCTTCGTAGGAGGTAATGTCCGTAAAAATGTACAGGCAGGGTATGCAGATTATATCCCTGTACTCCTTAGCGAAACACAGAAACTCTATAGATGCGGAGCACTCCCTTGCCATGTGGCAATGATTCAAGTCTCCACCCCCGATAAACATGGATACGTTTCACTTGGAACCTCTGTTGATGCGACACTTGCTGCTATTGAGTGCGCTCGTGATGTTATCGCAGTGGTTAATAAAAATGTCCCTCGCTCCCTCGGAGATGCATTGATCCCTATCTCTATGATAGACCACTTCGTAGAGTGCGACACTCTGCTCGAACCTGCTCACTTCACAGAACCCGATGCAATAGAGGAGGCAATAGGGAAAAATTGCGCAGCACTTATTGAAGATGGTGCCACTCTCCAAATGGGTATCGGAGCGATTCCAAATGCAGTTCTTGCACAGCTTGGGAATCACAAAAACCTCGGTATTCATACAGAGATGTTTGCAGACGGAGTTTTACCATTGGTGGAGAAAGGGGTTATAAATGGAGCAGAAAAAGTAATTGACAGAGGGAAAATGGTGGCCACATTCCTTATGGGCTCTCAGAAATGCTATGACTTTATCGATGATAACCCTCTCGTACTTATGCAGGATGTAGGTTATACCAATGACCCTTTCATTATAGCTAAGAATCCTAAAGTTACAGCCATTAACTCAGCCCTTCAGGTTGACTTGACAGGACAGGTTGGAGCCGACTCACTTGGGACCGTTTTCTACTCAGGTGTGGGTGGTCAGGTGGACTTTATCTATGGAGCTTCTCGCTCAGAGGGGGGAAAAGCCATTATAGCTATGCCTTCAGTAACCAATAAAGGGATAAGCAAAATATCCCCTACATTATCACTCGGAGGCGGAGTGGTTACCTCTCGAAACCATATCCACTGGTTCGTTACAGAGTACGGAGCCATAAATCTTTATGGGAAATCGCTACAGGAGCGTGCAAAACTAATAATCAGCGTAGCTCACCCTGACCATCGCGAAACCCTCGACCGTGCCGCTTTCGAACGCTTCGGTCCGCACTATCATATGTTTGGTATGTCTTTAAAATAATGTACTATTAAATAAAAAGTTGCATAATGATAGAATTATTACTATCTTTGTGCTGCCAAAAACAATAACAATATGGAAAAACTCAAAACACGAAAGATAATTGATATGTTGCGTGCTGATGGGTGGTATTTGGTTAGGCAGAAAGGTAGTCATAGGCAATTCAAACACCCCTCTAAAAAGGGGATAGTTACTATAAATGGAAAGCTAAATGAAACGCAATCACAGTTCTTATTAAATAGTATATATAAACAAGCAGGGTGGAAATAGCCCACCTAATAATGTTATGGAAAAAATAAAAGTATTAGTAGATTGGTGTGATAATTTTGGAGCTGTAAGCCCTATATTGGATGGGTGTGTTGCCACTCATAAAACATTTGAAGGGCTACAGAAAGCCTATTTGTCAGCTTTGGAATTTCATTTAGAAGGTATGCAGACAAATGGAGAAGATATACCGGTTTCGCTTCAAGGGGAGTATGAATTAGAGTGGGAGCTGACTGTACAGGCACTTCTACATCGCTTCGACGGTGTAATAACCAGGGCATCATTAGCTCGTGCTACAGGTATTAATGAAAAACAGTTAGGACACTATATGAGTGGTCATCGTAATCCACGGAAAGACAAAAGAGAGCAAATTATAGCAGGATTACATAACATCGGGAAAGAGTTTATTTCTGTAATGTAGATTGTTTTTTCAGGAAAAATTAGTTGAAAATATTTGGATATATAGCATATTAGCTATATATTTGTGAAGTAATTAATACACAAAGTTTAATAATAATGAAGTGGAGTGAGTTGAGGCGTAAAGCAGAAAAAAATGGATGGTATTTGATTAGGCACGGCAGTAATCACGATATATATGGACATGCACAAAAGGATTTTCAAATCCAGTTAGGGAGACATGGTGTAGAGAAGATACCTATAGGAACCTACAATAAATTAAAAAAACAAATAGGATTTTAACAACTCTATATATAAACAAGGAATAATATGGATACAATAGCATTAATTGAAAAAGGGAGTGACGGAAGATATGGTATTTATACTCCTGATATAGAGCACACTATTATAGGAGCAGGAGATTCCGTTTCTGAAGCCAAAATTGATTTTGAAAATTCAGTTAACGAGATGATAGCATCATATAAAGAGAGCAATAGAACTTTGCCAACCGAGTTACAAGGGATCCGGTTTATATATAAATATGACTTAGCCTCCCTATTCAACTTTTATTCATTTATAAATGTAAGTGGTTTTGCTAAGATTGCCGGTATAAATTCTTCGCTAATGCGACAGTATAAAACCGGTAAGGTGTATATATCTGAAGCCCAAATAAGCAAAATAGAGACTGCTTTCAACAAGATAGGGAATGAGATGTCTGCTGTAAAACTCCTATAGATATTTAATAATATAATAAAGAAAAAAGCCAACTAAAAAATAGTTGGCTTTTTTTATCAGCGGTGCGGACGGGGCTCGAACCCGCGACCCCCGGCGTGACAGGCCGGTATTCTAACCAAACTGAACTACCGCACCAAAAAGGTCTTTTCCCAAAAGGGATTGCAAATATAGATTGTTTTTCTTTAAGAACAAATTTTTTTATCCAAAAAAAGAAAAATGAACATTCCCGTACTTCTTCTCCTTGATAAATCGTGGATGAGAAGTGAAAGAGTAATCGGCAGAGTGCTCCAATATTAACCTCCCCCCTTCTCTTAAAATAGATTTCCCATCCTCCGTAACTCTTCTCTCCAAAATTTTGTCAGGGATGTTCTCAATCCCTTCCTTAAAGTAAGGGGGATCTGCAAAGATAATATCTACATCTATTTTACAAATATCTATAAAATCAAAAACATTATGCCTCACTACATTTATCCCCTTAAATCCAAATCCGGTTGCAGTTCTCTTAATAAAAGCGGCATTTTTAGGGTTCATCTCCACAGAATATATCTCTGAAACTCCTCGCGAGGCAAACTCCAAAGAGATGCCACCGGTGCCCGAAAAGAGATCTAAAACACGACACTCCGATAGGTTAAACTCATTAACGAGAATATTAAAAAGTCCCTCCTTGGCAAAGTCAGTAGTAGGTCGTGCCTCATAATTAAGAGGGGGATTTATTGATTTACCCTTATGTGACCCCCCTATAATTCGCATCTTCTTACCTTCATAAAGTACTGCTCTAACTCCTTAAACTGCTCAAACTTTAATGAGCCTGAGATATAGAGGGTAGTAACTTCAGGGTTAAACATTACCTCCTTCATAGCTAAGAAAATATAATAAAGAGAGGTAACAAAATCGGGTGTAATATAGCTATTAGATAAAAGAAGTTTATCTTTCTCAGCAGCCACAACATGAATCATTTTGTCGGAAAAATGGACAAGTATCCTATTATAATCTGACAAGGTAATTATCTTATGAAGCAGGGAAAATGAGATCGGATAAAAACCTGCGTTTTTATGAAAACGGAATATATGCGAAGTAACTGCATTGGGCATAGCATATATTAAGACAGATTCGCCGTCAGGAGATTTGGCAAACAGTATCTCATCTAAGTCATCTATACTATGAAGTTTGCTAAGTATAGAGAGTGCCTCGTCGGGCTTAAAAAACGAGATAGGAACAAGGCTATATTTTGGAGTATTATAAAAGACTTTTACTGATTCGTAATCTTTTCTTAAAAGTTGATGAGATTCAATCTCCTTTTTAAGAAGAACCTCTATTTGATTAATATGAAGAATACCTACAGGAAAATCGTTCTGATAATGGTATAGACATCCACCATCAGATTTACAAACCATAAAAGAAAAACCACTCAAGTCTATTTGAATGGTTAATCCTAAACGGTTCGTATTGTTGCCTATTTTCTTTTTGTCAACTAATACCCCCATATTTTTTACTCCCAGTTACCTGCGTTGTTGTTAGGATTAGAAACAGATCCAACCTTCAATCCCGGATAACGGTTCATATCTACTTTCTGAGCTTTTAAATTCACTACCAACTGCCTATCAAGTCCACTTAACAAATCGTCATACGGCATATTCGCTTCAAATAGAGGAACTAATACTCCGGAAACAGATTTAGTTAGTGCTATCAGCTCCACTTCTTTGCCGCCTGAGAAAGGAATATATTTAAGCGAGTCTGCAATAAAATAGGCAGCATCCTTAAACAATGTATCCCTAACAAAAATAGGAATACTGTCCCTGCGAACTCTCTTCTGGGCTACTGCCAAAGAGTCGTCCATAGACCCGATCTGTCTTACAACAGTAATTTTACCATTCTTATAAAAATCTATAAGAGTATCGATCGAACCGGTATACTTACCATGAGCTGATTTGTAAGCAACTTGAAGTGTTCTGATGCTCTTTAATCTTTCGATACCAGCAGATTCTCTGTATTTGGTATCTTTTTGGAATCTAGCTGGTTCCATAATGCTCTGAGACAACAGGTAAACTAGAGCTATTATGATAGCCGGTAACAAGAAATAAGTTAGAATTTTTTTCATAAAGATTATTTTTTTATTTTAATATTCTTCTTTTTGACCTACAAAAGTAAAAATAATAATTAGGACTTGCAATATATTTTTAATTTTGCAAAAATATTATCTTTTTTTATGGTTTCAAAGTCTAAGGTCTCTTTTTTTGAAAAAACATTTTCAACCAACTCCCCTATCTCCATTATAGGGCATCATAACCCTGATGGAGACACTGTTGGGTCGATTTGTGCTATGTATCATTTTCTAAAAAAGATAGGTATTGACTCTACTCTATTTCTCCCTAATGAAATGCCTGCAACACTAAGTTTCTTGGACAAAAATAAAATTTTAAATTTCTATCACAGAGACCCTGAGAAATATGATGAGATAATTAAAGGCTCAAAACTTATTATCTGCCTCGATTACAATAAAATAGCAAGAACAGAGATGATGGCACAGGTAATTCGGGAGAGTAAAGCATATAAAGTTCTAATAGATCATCACCCTAACCCTGCTACCGAAGAGTTTGATTTGGTTTTATCAGACACAACTCGCTCCTCTACTTGCGAGTTTTTATACTGGATACTAAAAAAAACAAGCTATATTAGCAACGACATCTCTCATTTCTCTTATGAAACTTTGGAGGCACTTGCCACAGGGATGATTACTGATACAAACAACTTCAATAACTCTGTAACCCCCTCCACTTTTAAGATGTCTTCTGAACTTTTAACTTTCGGAATAGACTTAGAGAAAATAAACAAAATAGTTTTCAATAGTTTTTCCGAAAGAAGAATGAGACTCATGGGGAGATTAATGGCAGACGAGATGGTGATTTTAGAAGATATAAAAGCTGCTTATCAGATTCTGACATTAAAAACTCAACAAGAGTATAACTATGAAATAGGTGATTCCGAAGGGTTTGTAAATCATCCCCTCTCCATACGCGGGGTCTCCATTTCCGCTTTTTTCACAGAGACACCTGATAGAATAAGAGTCTCTTTTCGTACAGATGGTTTCATCTCAGTCAATGAATTTTCTTCACTCTATTTTAATGGAGGAGGACACGAAAAGGCAGCCGGTGGAACCCTATATATCCCCATATCTGAGGTTGCATCATATTTCGAGAAATCACTTAGAGAATATATTGAAAAAAAGGCACATCTTTTGCTAAATAAATAAAGAGATGAAAAAAAGACTCTATCCTATACTCCTTATACTTCTGCTCTGCTCTTGTAGCCAACAAGACAGAGAGATTACCATTATAGAACAGGAGGCAGCGATAGATAAATTCATTTCAAGTAAATTTGCAGATAAAGAAGTAGTTAGACAAAACGGAGCAAATAGGATAATTATCGAAAATGGAATTTCCTCACAGACTCTAAATTATGGAGATTCACTTAGTTTCTATTACTCCGGATTTATCTTTTCAAGTAGCGGTGGTTCACTCTTCTCTACTAATGTTGAAGAGGTTGCAAAACAGGCTTCTCTAACCCTGACAAACCAGAACTTTAGTCCGGAGAACCTCCTCTTTAAAGAATATGTTTTTACTAAAGGGTTGACAAACGGGCTTTTAGGCATGAAAGAGAAAGAACATTCTGTTATAATTTTCTCTGCAAAGTATGGCTTTAATAATACACGAGTTTATAATGTTCCCAAACTTTCACCACTAATGTATGAAGTTTGGGTAGAAAAGATTAAAAAAAATTGATATGATAAAGTTTGTAAGAAACGGTTCTCTTATTCTAATTACACTATTCTTTTTAGCCTCTTGCGTACGCGAGGTTGACGAATCTTCTGAATCGGTTCAGAGAAGGATACTTTCTGCTTATATGAAGTTGAATCATCCAGGAGTAGACTCTACCAAGTCAGGGATGTATATTATTCCAACTAAAGTGGGGAGTGGAAAGAGCATAAAAGATAGTGCTTATGCTTATGTCAAATATTCGTCTAAATATATTTCCGGGGCATATATCTCTTCATGCTATGACTCTGTTTCAAGACAACTTGGAACCTATTCAAATTCTAAATTTTATGGGGCACAAGTTTGGAGCGTCGGGACTTCAAGGCTCAACCCGGGTCTTAATGAGCTTCTTCTTAGTATGAAAGAAGGAGGAAAATCAACTGCTGTAATTCCCCCTTGGTTACTCGATGTAAAGACAGGAAAATATGTAAATGAAGGAGAGGGGACCATAACCATATATGATGTGGAGCTTATAAAGATAGTTGATGATATTAAAAAATATGAGATTTCACTGCTTGAAGAGCATGCGAACAATTATTACAATGGACTTGACTCTTCAAAGCTTGGTTTTTATAGTAAGAAGTTAGTTGAGAAAGAAGATGGAGACACAGTAGCATTTGAAACAGATTTAAAGGTTTACTATATTGGAAGATTCCTTGATGGAAAGGTATTTGATACCAATGTTGCTGATACTGCCAAAAAATATAGAATTTATTCAAGCTCCTCGTCATCCTACAGTGGTTTGAGCGTCAAGGTCCAAAAGGATCTTACGGAGATGAAGTCCTCCAATTCAAATACTATATCGGGCTTCTTAAATGCTGTTATTGGGATGAAATATGGTGAGCGTGTTGTAACATTTTTCTCTTCTGATTGGGGTTACGGGGAGAAAGGTAATAACCCTACCACTAATGGAATACCGGCTTACATGCCATTGCAGTTCGAAATATGGTTTGATAAAGAGTGAGTAAGGAGACAATATGAAAAAATTTATTTTTATAATTCCGTTACTATTTACATTTACACTTGCTTTAGCAGAGGGTAAAAAAGACACCCTTAATTTTATCCCCGACTACACTATTTATCAGTTCGCAGAGAGGGATACCTGCTATCTCTATATGGATGTTTATGAGCCTATAGATAACTTAGAGACCCACCCTTGTGTCATATTTCTTTTTGGAGGAGGTTTTAAAGGGGGAAGTCGTGATAGCAACAATATTATAAGGTATTGTACTGAACTCCAAAAAAAAGGGGTAGTAGCAATAGCGATAGATTATAGACTAGGAATGAAAGGGCAGTCTGCCGCAAGTCCCTTTGATACGGCTCCTCTATTTAACTCCATTTATATTGCCACTGAAGATCTCTTCTCATCGGTTGATTTCATATTAAAACAAGCTGAAACTTTTAGAATTAACCCTGATCAAATCGTGCTTTGCGGTTCAAGTGCCGGAGCAATAACATCCTTACAAGCAGATTACGAGTTATCTAATCGCACTCCACTTGCTGAAGTATTACCAAAAGATTTTAAGTTCGGAGGCGTTATCTCGTTTTCAGGTGCCACCATTTCCACCACAGGCAAACCTAAATACAAAACAAAACCGGCACCCACCTATTTTCTCCATGGGACTAAAGATAAATTAGTAAAATATAATAAGATCCAACTCTTTAATAAAGGTCTCTTTGGCTCCAATTATCTTGCAAAAATATTTAAGAAAAATGGCTACCCATATCATATAATGAGATTTATTGGAGCAGGACACGATGTTGCAAATCTCTATTACCCATTTGTAGACGACACCCTCTATTTCATAGAACAATTCGTAATTAAAGAGGCTAAATATAATCTTGATGAGAAGGTGGTTCTTAGAAACTATATCCCTCCCTCCTACGCTTCAATGTCCCCAAAGGAATTATATAAAAAATAGATAATGAACCGAAAGAGAACGGTCTTCCTGACAGGCGCCACCGGTAATATGGGGTGGTCAACCCTGCAGGAGCTGTTAAACCGAAAGGAGCGTTTTAATATCAAAATTCTCTCCCTTCCAAGCAATGCAAATAAAAATAGACTTGTACCTTATATTAAAAAGGGGGTGCTGGAGGTGGTTTGGGGTGATCTCTTAAATTACAATGATATTCTTCGTGGAGTCTCAGGCTCCGATTTCGTCCTTCACGTAGGAGGAATGGTCTCCCCCAAAGCGGATGCTTTCCCTGAAGAGACAATGAAGGTCAATATTACTGCTGCTAAAAACATTGTAGCTGCTATTAAAGCAGCTCCCGACCCTGATTCTATCTCAGTGGTCTATATCGGTTCAGTGGCACAGACCGGAGATAGACCCTCCCCTCTCCATTGGGGAAGGTGTGGGGATCCGATTTTCCCCAGCATACACGACTACTACGCCCTTTCAAAATCTATTGCGGAATCTATTTTTGCAGAATCAGGATTAAAGAGGTGGGTCTCCATAAGACAGAGTGGAATGCTTTACCCTTCACTCCTGAAAAAAGCAAATAACCCAATAGCCTTTCATGTCCCATTTAATGAAGTACTCGAATGGGCCACAGTCGAGGATTCGGGCAGAGTTCTTGCAAACCTCTGCGACATGGAACTTCCGGAGCAGTTTTGGAGATCTTTCTATAATCTAAGTAGCGGCTCCTCTTATCGCCTTACAAATTATGAGTTTGAAGTATTGCTGTTAAAAACCATCTCGGTACCACCACCTGAGAAGATATTTGATATAAAATGGTTCGCAACCAGAAATTTCCATGGACAATGGTATCTCGATAGCGATGTTTTAGAGAATTACCTCCATTTTAGAGAGAATATAGAGTGTGAGGTCTATTTTAAGCGGATGGCAAAAGAACTCCCTTGGTACTTTTCACTTGCAAAGCTTCTCCCCTCCTCACTCATTAAACTCTTTATGAAACAAGTAGCCAAGACAAAAGAGTTAGGGACACTTGACTGGATTAAAAGAGGTGATATAGAGAGAATTAATGCCCACTTCGGCTCTCAAGACGAAATGAATAAAATAACCTCATGGGATGATTTTGATTTTTCAAGACCTTCGGAAACCCCTATTCTACTCGACCATGGATATGACGAGAGTAAACCTTTGTCAGAGCTAAACATAGATGATATAAAAAAAGCCGCTGCCTTTAGAGGTGGAAAATGCCTCTCTGAAAAGATGCTTGCCGGAGATATCTTTACCCCACTTAGCTGGGAGTGTCAGTTCGGACATAAATTTTCTGCTACTCCGAATACAATATTAAGAGGTGGACATTGGTGCCCTGAGTGTCTCTCTGAAAAGAGGTGGGAGTATGACTCAATAGCTAAAGGGAACCGATTCTTCGCTCAAGTGTGGAGATAATCAGATCGACACACCCTTCTATTCCGAATTGGGAAACATTTACACATAGATCATAAGAGGAGGCTCCTCCCCATTTCTTAAATGTGTAGTAATTATAGTACTCAGCTCTCTGTTTATCCTTTTTATTTATCAATGACTCCGCTTCCGAACTCGACATAGAGAACTTTTCACTTATAACCCTTATTCTATCCTCTTTTTTGGCAGTGAGAAAAACTGAGAAGAGGTTTGGCATCTCCCTTAACACATAATCGGCACACCTCCCCATAAAGACAGAGTCCCCCTGTTGAGCAAGTTTAATCATAACTTCACTCTGAATCTGAAAAAGTCTTTCATTACCAAAATACCAATTAGGGGGGGTAAAGCACTCCCCTAAGGTATTGAGCTGCATCCCCATAATTCCGCCCAAGAATGAAGTGGAGGGGTTCCCCATACGCTCATCAGCTTTTTCAAAGAGTTCGGGTGCCAAGCCACTCTCCTTAGAAGCCTGAAAAAGAATCTCCTTATCATAATAGGAGGCATTTAATTTTTCCGCAAGTAGTTTCCCGACTGCCGCACCGCCACTTCCAAACTCCCTGCCGAAAGATATTGTATAAAAATTATCCATTGTTTTTAGTTTTAATTTTTTTACTAAAATTAATCAACATCGTCGCAGAGACCACTGTGGCAATGATATCAGAGATAGGGAAACTATACCATACACCTGATACTCCCATAAGAGGGGGTAGAATCACAAGACCCGGTAATAGAAATAACAACTGTCTCGAAAGCGAAAGGAAAATAGCCCTCTTGGCCAGACCTAAAGATTGGAAGAAATTAGAGACTACCATCTGAAAACCGACTATGGGAAAGACCATTAATGCAATCCTTAACCCTCTTGATGCCAATGTTATTAGCTCTTTATCTCTAGTAAACGCAGAGACTACGAGGTCAGGTATAAAGAGAGATATGAGAAATCCTATGGTCGTTATTATAGTAGCAGATATCATAGTTAATTTCAGTACTTTCAGAACTCTATCATACAGTTTTGCCCCATAATTATAACCGGCTATCGGCTGCATCCCCTGATTCAGACCCATTACCACCATAACTATTACAAAGGAGACTCTATTCACTATCCCATAAGCCCCTATAGCCAAATCCCCCCCATACTTTCTAAATTGTAAATTAATCAATATAACTATAAAACAGGAGACGAAGTTCATAGAAAAAGGGGCTAACCCTATTGACAACGAATCCTTGACGATCCTTTTATCTAACTTAAAAATCCCCCTTTCAAAATGAAGTAGAGCCTCTTTTTTACTAAATACTGTTAAAATCCAGATTAAAGAGACCACCTGAGAAATAACAGTCGCTATTGCTGCTCCTCTAATTCCCCAACCAAAAGAGAAGATAAAAATAGGGTCGAGTACAGCATTAAGAATGACCGTAAAAATGGTAGCCATCATCGCCTTCTTGGGGTGTCCTGAAGAGCGAAGTAGTGCATTAAGGGCAAAGTAGAGAGATGACATAATACTACCCGATAATATTATAGTCATATAATCTCTCGCATATTTAATGGTATTTTCACTTGCCCCGAAGAAATAGAGAATGGGGTCTATAAAAACAAGTGAAAAGACTGAGAATAATATGCTGACTATAATACTCATAACCACTACATTACCCAGAACTTTTTTAGCCATCCCATAATTTCTCTGCCCAAGCAGTACAGAAGTTAGGGTAGCCCCACCCACCCCTACGAGTGTGCCGAATGCTGCCCCTAAATTCATAAAAG
>CAYSND010000003.1:0-13077 GCA_964432305.1 uncultured Muribaculaceae bacterium
CTCAAATTTTAATATATAATAGTTCTTCTTCCCTTTCTGGGCAAGAATATATTTATCGTTGATGAGATCATCTATAGTGACGTTTTGCTCAATTCCGGAAGACTTATCCTTGTTGATAGAGACTCCTCCTGCCTGTATCATCTTGCGACACTCCCCTTTTGATGGGAAAACCTGTGTATGGGAGGCAAGAAGCTCAATAATATTTTGCGGTAAAACATTTTTATTTAGGTCAAACTGTGGAACTCCCTCAAACACTGATAAAAATGTCCTCTCATCTAAACCTCTTAGTTCATCAGATGTAGAGTTCCCAAATAGGATATTTGAAGCGGCAACCGCTCTCATATACTCCTGCTCCCCATGAACCATAACAGTTACCTCTTTAGCAAGAAGCTTCTGTAAAGAACGAAGATGAGGAGCCTCTGAATGCTCTGCAATAGCCTTTTCCACCTCTTGCTGAGTGAGCATAGTGAAAATTTTAATGTATTTAGCTGCATCTTCATCGCTAACATTTAGCCAAAACTGATAAAATGTATATGGTGATGTATATTCCGGGGAGAGCCATATATTACCCTGCTCCGTCTTTCCGAATTTACCTCCGTCTGCCTTAGTTATAAGGGGACATGTGAGAGCAAAAGCCTCTCCGCCCAATTTTCTACGAATCAACTCGGTGCCTGTAGTAATATTTCCCCATTGGTCACTCCCTCCCATCTGAAGTTTACAGTTATAATGCTCGTATAGATAGAGATAATCATACCCCTGGAGAAGCTGATAGGTAAACTCTGTAAAGGACATCCCCTCCTTCTCCTCACCTGTAAGCCTCTTTTTTACGGAGTCTTTGCTCATCATATAATTAACGGTGATATGCTTCCCTATATCTCTTGTGAAATCCAAAAAGGTATACTCTTTAGTCCAATCATAATTATTTAACAAAAGTGCCGAATTATGATGACCTCCGTCGAAATCGAGAAGGTTGGAGAGCTGCTTCTTTATCCCCTCTTGATTATGTCTGAGTGTTGCCTCATCAAGCAAATTCCTCTCTGAAGATTTCATAGAGGGGTCACCAATCATTCCGGTAGCACCACCAAGTACAGCTATGGGACGATGACCGCAATTTTGAAAATGTTTTAGAATCATCACGCTTACCAAATGCCCTATATGTAGGGAATCCGCTGTAGGGTCTATACCTATGTATGCTGTGGTCTCCCCTTTTAAAAGTTCTTCACGTGTTTCGGGCATAATATCGTGAATCATCCCCCTCCATTCTAGTTCCTTAACAAAATCTTTCATTTCTAATATTAGTATTTTTTCGCAAAAGTAACTATTTTTTACTACTTTCGTGCCCTGATAATCAAATCAACATAATTTATGAAACATTTATACAGCCGCTTTTTTTCGGCTATTCTCCTTTTAGGAATAACTTTTACCTCTTATGCTCAAAGTATTATAGACAAGGTCGGCTCCCTGCCAAATGTCTCTAATGTCCGATTAATGGAGAGCACTCATTTCCCCGAAAAGTTTGTAGCTTATTTTGAACAACCTATAGACTATAGTAATCCTGAAAAGGGAACCTTCCTCCAAAGAGTTTTTATTTTCACAGTTCATCCCGATAGTGCCACAGTGGTGGTTACAGAGGGTTATGGAGCACAATACGCTGCAAGACCTTCATATAGAGATGAGATTTCAACCATTTTTAATACAAATCTTGTCTTCGTTGAACATCGTTATTTTCTCGAATCGACCCCAAAGGGGAAAGATTGGACCTATCTGACTGCTGAAAATTCAGCTAAAGACCTACATAATGTGGTTACCTCTCTTAAACCTCTGCTCCCTAAAAAATGGATTGCTACGGGAATAAGCAAAGGGGGGCAAACCGCCATGCTTTATAGGACATTCTTCCCTAACGATGTTGATATAACAGTCCCTTATGTAGCTCCTCTCTGTAGAGGAAAAGAAGATGGGAGACACGAACCTTTTATCGCAAACTTCGCAGGTACACCACAGGATAGAGCCACCATTAAGGGTTATCAAATAGAAGTATTAAAGAGAAAATCCTCTCTCGTTCCGATGCTTGAGGCACTAAGTAAAGAGAAAGGGTATGAATATAATCTTCCTCTAAATGAGATATTTGATTATTGTGTACTTGAATTTCCATTTGCTTTCTGGCAATGGGGAACTAAGAGTAGCACGATTCCCTCTCTTTCAGCTTCCGACAAAGAGTTATTTGACTATTTAGTTAAAATCGCTGGTCCAGACTATTTTGTTAAAGAGAGTGATACCTCCCCTTTCTTCGTCCAAGCTGCTAAGGAACTTGGTTATTACGGTTATGACACTAAACCCTTTAAAAAATATTTAGATATTAAATCTTCAAAAGGGTATTTAGATAGACTTTTTCTCCCTCAAGATAAAGAATTTAAATTCGACAAAACCCTCTATAAAAAAATCTCATCTTTCTTAAAAACCACTGATTCGAAGATGCTTTTTATCTATGGAGAATTTGATCCTTGGTCTGCAGTCAGAGTTCCTGACTCAAAGAGAGAGAATGTAAAAATATATATAGAGCCTAACGGAAGCCACAGAGCTCGTATCCGCACCTTCCCTGAAGAGATCTCTAAAGAGATTATCTCCGTTCTTTCTAATTGGCTTTATCAGTAAACAATGTTAGAATTTCATTCTTTTTCTCTTCCCGAAAACGACTACTCTTTTACTGAAAAGGAGTGGTGCGACTCGCTATTTAAGATTTCAGATCTTCGAATAACTGAGCATTGCTATACCTCTCTATTTGCATGGAGTGATGTTTATAATACCACCCTCTGTCGTTATAAAAACATGCTGCTCGTACGTAGCGTGGACGGGGAGACGGCCTCTTATGTCTTTCCTGCAGGGGAAGGAGACCTAAAGGAGTGCATTACACTTATGATGGAGGATGCAGCTAAAATTGGTAAAAAGTTCTCTTTTTTTACTATACCCTCCTATAAGATACCTTTAATAGAATCTCTCTTTCCGGGGGAATTTGAATTTGTTCCAACTAGAAATTCTTTCGATTATATCTATGACAGAGAGCAGCTTGCAACTCTTTCAGGGAAGAAGTTCCAGCCTAAAAGAAATCTTATCTCTCGTTTTAAAGACCACCCTTTATGGAGTTATGAAAAAATAGAGTATCAAAATAGGGAGAGGTGTCTATCTCTACTTGAGGAGTGCTCTATAATGAATACTATTTGGTGTAAACAGCACGACTGTCAACATAATGTTTCAGTACAGTCAGAGCATTGTGCTGTGAGAAAAATGATTAAACATTTCATCCCTCTGAAACTAAGCGGGGGGTTACTTAGGGTGGATGGAAATGTGGTAGCCTTTACCATAGGGGAAAGAGTTAATAGTGATACCTTTATAGTTCATGTGGAGAAGGCTTTTTTGGAAATTAAAGGGGCTTATCAAATGATAAACCAGGCTTTTATACTTCAAGAAGCTATGGACTACGTCTATATTAATCGCGAGGATGATGCAGGAGATGAGGGGCTTAGGAAGGCGAAACTTTCTTATAATCCGATATTTATGGAAGAAAAATATTGTGCGATTAAAAAATAACTATATTTGCAAAGTTTAATTATCAGAAATGGGAATTTATCTCAAAAGAAAAGAGGACAACGGAGCAGAAATTTATGTATGGGAGATTACCGAATCCGAAGAGGAGCTGCGGGAATTATGTAATCCTATCCCTACAGAGGAATCAGAAGAAATAGAGATTCTAAAGAGCCCTGCCAGAAGAAAAGAGAAACTTGCTGTCAGAGCCCTGCTAAACGAAATGTTTCCCGAGAAGGTCTATCTCGGACATCACGATAACGGAAAACCCTATCTTCAAAACATGGTAACGGAGATTAGTATCTCCCACACTAATAGATTTGTAGCTATTATTACACACCCTGAAGAGGATCTTGGAATAGATATAGAGTCTATTAATAGAGACTTTTCGGCTGTAAAGAAGAAGGCACTCTCTGAAGAGGAGATCGAAGACCTCTCGGAAAAAAACACTAACCTTCATTTAGCCATATATTGGTCTGCAAAAGAGGCTATCTATAAAAGGATGTCAAAAAGTGGTGTCGATTTCGCCGAACAGATAGAACTTGAAAGATTTACACCAAGAAACGAGGGAGAACTCGAAGCTGTTTTTATCCATAAGGATGGGGAAGAGGACGAATTCTATCTTGAGTACGAAATTTTTGAAGACCACGTAATGGTCTGGTTGGTAGGGTAGAAAACACCGTCTGATTATAATCTCTCTAACACAGAGATAACGACTTGGGGAGGGGCATCTTTATAGATAACCCTCTTTTCTTTATCTAAAAGGTAGAGTGACGGGATGGCACGAACGCTATAAAGTTTATTATCTCGTATAGCAAAGTCAGGGTCGTATGCATTTTTCCACTCTTTAGGGTATATCGGCATATACTTAAACCACTCTGTCAGGTCGTGGTCAATATACATATTCAATACTGCTAATTTCTTCTCCTTTACCATAGAGGCGATTTTAGGGGTCTCTTGAAGGGCGGTGATAATATCTTTGCATGCATGGCACCCCGGGTTTGAAAAGAAGAGGAGTGTGTAGTCTGCTTTTATTTTATGAAGAGATGAGTGCTGCCCCTCCATAGTGCTAAACTTAAAGTCAGTTGCCACCGTTCCGAGTCTATTTAGCGAGCAGTCGATTACCTCTTGCTCATACTTTTTTCTAGATAAACTATCAATCAAATCGCATTTAGAGAGGGATTCGGCAATAGGAAGATAATACTCCTCGTTTCTATAATCGGAATTAACTCCATAGATTACCTCTTCTGAAAAAAGGAGAATCTTCTCGAAAAGATTGTTTTCAGGCATTTCGGTTTCAAGCAAAATGGCTTTTGAAATAAGTTTCTCCTGGGCTTGAATTGCTATTTGAGGTGGAACCTGCGCTAACATCATTGCATACTCTCCGAACGCATTATTGAAATCTCTTTTAGAAATTCCTCCGATGAGAGAGGTGTCTAACGAGAAAACCTTTGTGGAATCAAAGAATTTATTCCAATAATTTAATACCATAAAATCTAATGCTTGAGCCTCAGAGGAGACCATAGATGGGGGGGAGATTCGCGGAAAGGAATTAACTTTCTGTGATTTCTTACTCGCTGGCTGACCACAACCGAATAAGACCAAGGATGTGAGTATCAGAATAAAAAATCTTTTCATTGTTGACCTACGAAGACTCGAACTTCGACAGACAGAACCAAAATCTGTAGTGCTACCATTACACCATAGGTCAGTTTTGGGCTGCAAATATAAACAATTTTTTTATAACCAAGGGATTTTCCCCTCAAAGAGGTGGAACATTAGTAACCAAAATGCAAAACGAATAGCTTTTCCTATGAGCATGAAGAGGGCACATTTGGTAAAATTCACCTTATAAAAGCCAAGTCCTATGGATAAAACATCTCCGACAACAGGGAACCAACTGAAAAAAGCTATCAAAGAGCCATATTTGTCGATTTTTGATTTTTGTTTCTCTATTGTTTCACGCTTAACCTTAAACCATTTCTCTATCCACTCCCATTTCCCGAGCCTTCCGAGTCCATAAGTGGTGAGACTTCCAATCCAATTCCCGGCAGTAGCGAAAATGATGGTCATCAAAGGGTTCCCCCCTGCAAGCAGCATCCCCACTACCACGAAATCAGAGGAAAAAGGGACAATAGTCGAAGCTAAAAATGCTCCGACGAAGACCCCTAAATACCCCCACTCAAGTAAAAATTCCACGTTATCTTATTGTTTTAAAGAAATTTGAGACTAACTCTCCACACTCTTTTTCAAGGGGACCTGAAACCACTTCCGTACGAGGATGAAGCAGTGTCGGTGAAAAGAGAGTGTATCCTCTTTTTGGATCCGGGGCTCCGAAAACCACCCTCTTAATCTGTGCCCAGGCAAGTGCAGCAGCACACATTGGACAAGGCTCCACTGTAACATAAATGGTGCAGGTGTTAAGATATTTCCCACCAAGGTGATTAGTAGCCATTGTTATTGCCTGCATTTCAGCATGAGCAGTAGGGTCATTGAGAGTCTCATTGAGATTGTGTGCCCGTGCTATTATTGATCCATCAGAGACAATAACAGCACCGATGGGGATTTCTCCCCTTTCACCACCTCTGCGAGCCTCTTTCAGTGCCTCGTTCATATATTTTATATCTTCATCCATAGTGACATTTTGTCAGAATTGCCTTATGGCATTTATTTTGTCAATACAAAAGTCGTAAAATGAAATTAATAAACAATTATAAAAACATTAAAAATTAGTATTATGAACATTAAACCATTAGCAGACAGGGTTTTAGTAGAACCTAAAGAAGCTGAAACTAAAACAGCAAGCGGGATTTATATCCCTGACACAGCCAAAGAAAAACCTCAGCAGGGAAAAGTTGTTGCTGTAGGAGGCGGAAAGAAAGATGAACCTATGGAGTTAAAAGTAGGAGACAATGTACTTTATGGGAAATATTCCGGAACTGAGATTACAGTTGATGGGAAAGATTATTTAATGATGCGCCAGTCGGATATACTGGCAATAATGTAATTTATAAAGGTTTTAAAACAATATTATCATGTCAAAAGAGATTAAATTCAATATGGAAGCTCGCAACCTTATGAAAGAAGGGGCGGACGCTTTGGCAAATGCAGTTAAAGTTACACTTGGTCCTAAGGGAAGAAATGTAGTAATAGATAAGAAGTTCGGTGCTCCTCAAGTTACTAAGGATGGAGTTACCGTTGCAAAAGAGATAGAACTCGAAAACCGTTTCCAGAATATGGGTGCACAGATGGTTAAAGAGGTGGCTTCAAAGACCAATGACCAGGCAGGTGACGGTACCACTACCGCTACTATCTTGGCTCAAGAAATTATTAATGTTGGCTTAAAGAATGTTACCGCAGGTGCAAATCCAATGGATCTGAAACGCGGTATTGATAAAGCTGTTGCAGCGGTTATCGAAGATTTAAGACGTCAGACTCAGACTGTAGGTGACGACATTGCAAAGGTAGAGCAGATAGCTGCCACCTCTTCAAATAACGACCATTTTATAGGTAAACTTATTGCAGAGGCAATGGGTAAAGTAAACAAAGAAGGGGTTATCACAGTTGAAGAGGCAAAGGGGACAGAGACAGAAGTGAAAGTAGTAGAAGGGATGCAGTTTGACAGAGGTTATATCTCCCCTTATTTTATGACCAATTCAGATAAGATGGAGGCTGTTCTTGACACTCCTCGTATATTAATTACTGATAAGAAGATCTCCACAATGAAAGACCTTCTTCCTATTCTTGAGCCTATTGCAAGAGAGGGGAAGTCACTTCTTATTATAGCAGAAGATGTAGAAGGAGAAGCACTTACCACATTGGTAGTTAATAGACTTCGTGGTACTTTGAAGATAGCTGCTGTTAAGGCTCCCGGCTTCGGTGATCGTCGTAAAGAGATGCTTCAGGATATAGCTATCCTTACAGGTGGTACAGTGATTTCTGAAGAGAGAGGCTTTACACTTGAAACTGTCACTCCAGAGATGTTAGGACAGGCTGAAAAGGTCACTATAGATAAAGAGAACACTACTATCGTAGGTGGCGCAGGTGATAAAAAAGAGATTCAGGAGAGAGTTGCACAGATTCGCAAACAGATTTCAACCACTACTTCCGATTACGATAAAGAGAAACTACAAGAGAGACTTGCCAAGTTGGCAGGAGGGGTAGCTGTTCTTTATGTGGGAGCTGCTTCAGAGGTGGAAATGAAAGAGAAGAAAGATAGAGTGGAAGATGCTTTGAATGCTACACGTGCTGCAGTTGAGGAGGGGATTATCCCCGGTGGTGGAGTTGCATTTATCCGCGCAATATCTGCTTTAAGTAAAGTTAAGGCTGACAATGAAGATGAGCAGACAGGTATCAATATTATAGCAAGAGCTATCGAGTCACCTCTTCGTCTTATAGTTGAAAACGCAGGACTTGAAGGGAGCGTAGTGGTTCAGAAAGTGAAAGAAGGGAAAGATGATTTCGGGTACAATGCTCGCACAGATAAGTACGAACATCTATTTAAGACCGGAGTTATAGACCCTACTAAAGTAACTCGTATTGCACTTGAGAACGCTGCTTCAGTAGCAGGGATGTTCTTAACCACAGAGTGTGCATTAGCTGATAAGCCGGAAGCTACACCTTCAATGCCAATGAACCCCGGTATGGGCGGAATGGACATGTAGAGGGTTTCATAAATACATTAGTTTTTGTGTTTCAGGAAAGGGGTTGGTTCGCAAAAACCAACCCCTTATTATTTACACACTTCGTGTGATGGGTACACGACACTATTGTCTTTCCGTTTGCTTCGTAAACCCGACCCGTGTCGGTCTGCTGAGGCAGACACCAAACTTCATTTGGTTAAAATTCACCCCCTTTGTGTTTACCCGGTGGGGAAAAACTACGGGGTTTTGCGGGTGACGATTAGGGCATTGGCGACACGGCGTTCCCCTTGGTGGTCAAAGAGTTTATTGTCAGAGGGGTGGTTTACCACCTGCTCATCTTTTTCCTTCCCCTCCACAAACATTGTAGAGGAACCACCTCCGTCGAGGTTAAGGGCATCCTTGGCTCCTAACCAACGGACAATTTTCTGAAGTTCCGCAAGTGAAACCCCTGCTGCAGCTGAATTTCTACCATCTACGACAATAAGATAAATCTCGCAGGAGGAAGATTTTGCAACGCAGGTACGAGGGTGCCTTGAAACATTGAAGGAGTTTTGCGCAAGCACTTCATCATTGCCGTCAATCCTTAAAAGGGGACCGGAGGTCAAAACATCTTCTGCTGTGATATATTTTTCCCAATCTTTAACTACGTCTGCTTTTAATAAATATAGCCCTTCATTAAAAAGAGCAACTGCTCCCTCTTGGTGAAAGAGTCTTCTATTATTTTTATATTGATTTGGGGCGAGTTCTTTTCCATCTATTCTAAGGTAGTCCACTGAATTATATGGTTTCCCTGATGTAGCCATATCGAAAAAGGAACCGTTAATGGCAACTATGGCTCCATATTGCGTTGCAAAATCTGAAACTGTCCTAAGAATAGTATCGGCAACTATATCTATTTTGGCATAAGTAGGATTAATCTTTACTATGGAGATGAACTGATTTGAGCAGAAAAGAGAATTTTCTGTGAAATGAAACTGCTCAAGCGTTACCCCTTTGGAGATATTTCTTTTTAGCCACTGAGCATTTACAAAAGTGGCAGAGTCCGTCTGCGCAAAAACAACTCCTGAAAGTAAAAGTAGAGAAAAGAGAGAGAGTAACCTCTTTTTAAGAAACTTATACATACTCTATTTTATTTCAATTATAGCTTCTGAAACATTAATAGCATAATCCCCCGCTTTTTCCAATTCGGAAATAATATCTATATAATAAACCCCTACAAGATAGGCATACTCATTTGCATCCAAATTAATCAAATGTTCATCTTTAAGGTTATTTCTATATTCATTAATTTCATACTCTAAATCAAGAGCTGACGAAATGTTATCTATTTTGGTATATCCGAGTTCTAAATTAACCATCATAACCTCGATAGATTTTTCAACTAAATCCATCATCTTATTTAGTTTCTTAAGCATCCCCCTCTCAAATATCTTTTTATGGTCGTTTTTCCTTTGCAATATTCTGGCAATATTAAATCCCGAATCCCCGATGCTCTCCATTTCACTTATGATTTTATACATTGCCTGGACACGATTTTTGGATTCATCACTTAACTGCCATTCATTCACACTATTTAGATATTTAGCTATCTCTACTTCGATATTATCTGTGATTTGTTCGTATTTCTCTATTTTAGCAAAAAGTTCTTGAAATTTTTTCTGGTTTTCTACCTCATTGATAGCCTCTCTTACGTATTTATACTCCTTCTGAATGATTTGTGCAAAATGCAATATCTCATTCTTTGCCTGAGCCAATGAGAGTTCTGCGGTATTCAAAAGTCCCCCTTGTATATATTGAAGTCTAAATACCTCTTCTCCCTTTGGACTCGGTATCAAATGCTCTACAATTTTCACTATTTGAGGAATAAACCAAACTAATATCAAGGCATTTGAGACGTTAAACAGAGTATGAACCATAGAGACTCCATATAAAACCGACTCTGTCGATAAAAATGGATCTATACCGGATATTGCAATAATAATTTTAGAGACAAGCCATAGGAAAGGTTTGAATAGGATAAGCACCCAAATAACCCCGAAGATATTAAAGACAGTATGGGCAATTGCCGCTCGTTTTGCGGAGACATTACCTACTGCCGCTGCAATATTTGCAGTAACTGTGGTCCCTATGTTCTCTCCAAGTACCATAGCTGCTGCCATCTCAAATGGAATCCATCCGAAATTACACATCACTAAGGTTAAAGCCATAGTGGCACTTGATGACTGGAGAATTATGGTTAAAGCCGTTCCTAACCCCACAAATGCCAATATTGACCAAAATCCCCAATCTGTCCATCTCTGAATGAAAGCAAGAACCTCCGGACTGGAATTAAGATCAGGTACAGCCTCTTTCATAAAGCCAAGTCCCATAAAAAGGAGGGCAAAACCAATAATCATCTCCCCGATAGATTTTCTCTTCCTCGATTTGAACATCATGAAGACAAAGCCTACAGCTATTAGCGGAATGGCAATAACTGCTATATCGAACTTAAATCCAAGAAGAGAGATAAGCCACGCGGTAACTGTAGTCCCTATGTTTGCCCCCATAATAACCCCCACAGCTTGATATAGGGTTAAAAGCCCTGCATTCACAAAGCTGACTATCATTACAGTAGTGGCACTTGATGACTGAATAATAGAAGTAATAAAGAAACCTGTAAAAATCCCCTTGAAACGATTCGAGGTCATTGCTGTCAATGTGGAACGAAGCCTTTCACCTGCTACTTTCTGCAGAGCCTCGCTCATCAGAGTCATACCATATAGAAAAAGACCAAGGGAACCGAGTAATGTAAGAATTTGAAATACTACACTCATTAATTTAAAATTTGGTTTCGCAAATATAGCGGTTTTTCTTTAGTTTTAAGAATAGAAAAAATAATTATTACCTTTGTTTTTCGTTACACTTTTTACTTTACTATTTGCTTAATGAAAAAAACCTGCCTTAAACTTATCCTCTCTCTAATCTTAATCTCTTTTACACAGAGTGCAGTAGCTCAGTTTTTTTCTGTAGGGATAGATCCTATAGATGTTAAATGGAAAATAATAAAAACCGAGCATTATAACATTATCTACCCTTATGAAATCGACTCTTTAGCCCGAAAATATGCCACAGTGCTTGAAAACAATAGAACAAGAGTCCTCGAATCCCTAGTAGTCAATCCAAAAAGAATCTCCGTGGTACTCCACCCTTATTGTACTAAAAGCAATGGAACTGTGGGTTGGGCACCGGCAAGAATGGATTTTTTTACCACTCCTCCCCCTTTCAGGGGAACTGCTGACGACTGGGGTACTCATCTTGCCCTCCATGAAACTCGGCACGTGGGACAGTTTGCAAAGTGGGAACAGGGGGCTTTTAAGGGGCTAAAATATATCTTCGGGGAACAAATATCTGCTATTGGTTCAGGTCTTTTCGTCCCAGGATGGTTTATGGAAGGGGATGCTGTGGTCTCTGAGACACAGTTTTCCAAAGCCGGGAGGGGAAGGGAGGCAGAGTTTTTAGCCTATTTTAGAATGGCTTTTATAAATGACGATTTTAGGAATTGGGACAGATGGCATCTTGGCTCAACTGAAAAAAAGACTCCGGATCACTACTCTTTCGGCTATCTTATAAACAGTACTGCTCGTTACCTAACAGATGACTATTTTATGGAGGGGAAGTATTTAGATTACTCAGTTCGCGGTTTTTATAAACCTAAAGTTATTTTTGGTGCATACAATAAAGGTTTTCAGGCTTCACCTCAACAAGTCCTTAAAGAGGCAACTGAGGTAATGGGAAATATCTGGAAAAACGATTATAACTCAAGAGCCCCTTTTACCCATTATAGGGAAATATGTACTAAACACGAGAAGAGGTATTGTGAATATTTTTACCCTATCAGAATCTCTCTTCCCGGGTCTGAGTATGATAAGTCTTATATTGTAGCGAAGTGGGGGTATGATGAGTATCGTAAATTGGTTATTGTGGATACCACCGGAAAAGAGTCGATACTTTTCCCTTTTAGCTACTACTCCTCCCCTTTAGTAATCCATAAGAACAAGGTTTACTGGAGCGAATCCACCTCCCATAACACTCAGAATTTAGAAGACTATTCAGAGCTCTGTCTTCTCGATCTTAACACAGGAAAACGTAAAATCGTTACTAACCGCACTCGTTATTATAACCCAACTATCTCCTCTACCGGGGATACTATTGCTGTCGCAGATTATCCGGTGGAAGGCTCCTCGTTTCTGGTTATGTTAAATGCCTCTGACTATAGCGAGATAAGTCGCGTGGAGGCCCCCAGAAGGGGACAGATTAAAGAGAGCACTTTTATTGGAAATAAACTCTATTGTACTGTGGTAACCCAACGCGGACTCTGTGTCTATTGTCTTGAAAATGGTAAATGGAGACGTATAATTAAAGAGCAACAACAGTCTATTAAAGGGTTTCGCTCCTTTGAAAAACGGCTCTACTTTTCAAGTGACTTAGACGGAG
This sequence comes from uncultured Muribaculaceae bacterium, assembly GCA_964432305.1. Taxonomy (GTDB): domain Bacteria; phylum Bacteroidota; class Bacteroidia; order Bacteroidales; family UBA932; genus CAYSND01. Next base: position 12,696 of record CAYSND010000003.1, read on the forward strand.
TTCAAAACATCTATTGTTACGATACTGAAAACCATATTTTACGCCGTCTCACTAACTCTGAGTATGGTGCATTATATCCCTTTTACGACCCTGTTGATAACGAACTTATCTACTCTTGGCTCTATAAGGGGGGGTATCATATAGCGGGAACTAAAAGGGACTCGCTTGACTGGTCTATTGCCTCATTTGAAAAACCCTACCTTAACCCTATTGCCGAACACCTTGCAGCCCAAGTAAACCATCAGTCAATAGCCATCAGAGATACCAATATGGTTAATGTTACAGATACCGCTCTCTTCCCCTCTAAACACTATAATAAGCTTACAAACCTCTTCAAATTCCACTCTTGGGCACCATTTTATTATAATTTCGACAGGCTAAA
>CAYSND010000003.1:13177-32521 GCA_964432305.1 uncultured Muribaculaceae bacterium
GGAATCCCTTATGTTACCACTGAGCTTCTGGCATATTGGCCATTTGATTTTAATAGTGGTGGGTGGTATAGAGTTCTCTACCCTTATGCTTCGTGGACTTTTGACAATGACAGATACTTCTCTTTTTCAAAAAACAAATTTGTCGTAAAAAATCAACTGAGTTTCGGGCTTAGTTATGCTCAAGTGCTCCCAACTTCCTACTCTGCTATTTTCCCCCGCTGGGGGTTTGGACTCTCTGCAAGAGGGGGAGCTGCAGCAGGAATGGGGGACTGTTTCGGCTCATTGTTTTACACCTCAGCATTTTGCTACCTTCCTGGGATAACCAAAGTGCAGGGGCTTAAACTTGCTGCCTCGTTTCAACAACAATACATAGATAAAAAAACCTATTACCTCTCCCCTTATGCTTCACTTCCGAGAGGATACCGTAAAGATTACCCCTCTTCCACATTTGTAAAAGGGTCTATTGATTATGCTATTCCTATCTATTTAGGGGATGTCTCACTCTCAAGTATTTTGTACTTCCAGAGATTACAGGTAATTCCATTTATAGACTATGCCAGGGATATAAATGCTCAAAGTGTTGCAAAGAACTATTACTCTTTTGGAACGGACTTGCTGGTAGATTTCAATGTTATTAGAGTAAGAACTCTTATAAGTGCAGGGGTAAGATATGCGAGAACTGGCCCGCAGACAGGGAATCAAAATTATTTCCAAATGCTCTTCAAGATAAACCTATAAAATGGGGAAGCTATTCAGTAAAAAAACTCTCGGCATATTCGATTACTTCTTAATAATTGGGGTAACCACCTTGACACTTGCATATTCTATCCTAATGAGAGATTTCAATGTTATAGGTATAGTGGCGGCTATAACAGGTTTAATAAATGTGGTGTTGGTGGCAAAGGGGAATATCCTTAATTATGCCTTTGGACTGGTAAATGTAACTCTCTATGCTATTATCTCTTTTAACTCTCATCTTTACGGCGATGCTGCTCTGTATGCTTTATATTATCTCCCCATGCAGTTTATCGGTTGGTTTAGCTGGAAAAACAGGGGTCAGAAAGAGGAGGAGGCAGCTGTTAAGGGAGAGAGAATGAATAGTAAACTGAGGATTACTTGGGGAGGTATTTCGATTGTCGGGGTAGTGATTCTCTCTTTTATTCTAAAGTATTTTGGAGATGCCCAACCACTGAACGATGCTGCTACAACAGTACTCTCGATAATAGCGATGTTTTTAATGGTCAGAGCTTATATGGAGCAATGGGTACTCTGGATAGTTATAAATATAATTTCTGTGGTAAAGTGGGGAATATTATCTGCACAAGGAGAAGAGTTCTCTGTTATTATGGTAATTATGTGGATTTTCTATTTAGCTAACTCCATTAATGGTTTCCGTGTCTGGTACAGACTCTCCAACTCTTCAGAGAATTAGTTATAATAAAAACAAGTGTTTTATCTTTTAAAATTTGTAAAGAGGGGAAGTATATTAAAATATGTGGCTAAACCTATCATAGAGTAGTTATTCCCATCTTGAATAAAACTGGCCTCATATCGTAACTCGCACATCCAATAATCATATACATTTATACCTACAGCACAGTGACCCCCTATACCTTTGTAATATGGCGCAATAGTCGTAGATAATGTCGGTCCCCCTTTGAAATAGAGCCATGGAAGTGCCGAATACTTAACACTAAGTGGCATTGTCAAAAGTATGTAATGAGGATGTGTAGCCACACCCATCTGTGCATTTAACTCCATCCCTAATGACCAATTTTTCCAAGTTGGAGGTCCATATTCAACAAACCCCCCTACAATAAAAATTAGACGTTTGGACAAAGGGGTGACAAAGGGCTTAGGAACATCTTTTTCAAATGTATTTATAGCACCAAAGCCATTACTCCCTATCTTGAAATTTTGGGCAAAGAGCGTACTACCCATAAATAAGAGAAATGATGAAATTAGTAACTTTTTCATAATACAACTTGTGTTAAATAATGAATTATATTATTATTTAATGACAAGATATAAACAATAACCTTATAAAAAAAGTAACACTCTTTTAAAACTCATTATAAGTCGATTCCGAAAAAGGAAAATAGTGAGGTGGCAGCACGTTTCCCTATGGTGGCTGCGACCTCTTCATAACTTGCTTTCTTTATTCCGGAAATAGACTTAAATTTCTGAATAAGTTTCTCTTCGTTCTTCGCTCCTATTCCCTTTATCTCTCTAAGAAGAGACTCTGTCTGTCCTTTGCTTCTCCGGTTACGATGGTGGGTAATCCCAAATCTGTGGGCTTCGTCCCTTAAATTCATAATAAGTCGAAGCGAGGTAGAGTTTTTATCAAGAAAAATCGGATAACTCTCACCCGGCACTATAAGCTCCTCTAATCTCTCTGCTATCCCTATTATCTTAATTTTCTTCTCTAAGCCGAGCTCGCATATAGCCTCATAAGCAGACGAAACCTGCCCCTTGCCTCCATCTATTACTATGAGTTGAGGGAGTTCTCCACCCTCGTTTAAAAGTCTTGAATACCTTCTATTAATCACCTCTTTCATAGAGGCGTAATCATTTGGACCTACCACACTCCTTATATTAAAATGGCGGTAATCGCTTTTAGAGGGGAGGGCATTCTTAAAAACCACACAGGCAGCAACAGGATTTGTTCCTTGGATATTGGAGTTATCGAAACATTCGATATAGGTGGGTTTCTCCTCCATGCCGAGATCTCTCTTTAGATTTTCCAATATCCTATCAGTATGTTCAGTAGGATTGACAAACTCCTCCCTCTTTAGTTTCTCGAATTTAAGGGCAGCAGCATTTTTTCTACTTAGCTCTAAAAGTGAGAGCTTTTCTCCTTTTAATGGGACTCGGACAGAGGTATTTTTAAACTCCCCTTCAGGGAGAAATGGAACTAATATCTCTTTGGGCATCTCTTCTGAAGCATATATTTCACCCATAAACGTGGAGAGAACTGATGCCTCCTCCTCCTCAATTCTCATTTTGAACTCCATATTCTGAGACCTGACTATGGAACCATTCTTTACTCTCATAAAATTTCCGAAAGCATCAGACCCGTCAAATATCAATGAAAAGGCATCTACATCTGTAATGTTTGCACTAACTACCAACGATTTACTATAATGCTTCTCAAGTAACTCTTTAGATTCTTTATATCTCTGTGCCTCTTCAAAATAAAGGTTAGAGGCTGCTTCTTTCATTTTCCTTTCATACCCCCTTATCAGTTCACCACTATTTCCTCTTAATATCTCTTTAACCCCGTCAATTTGAGCAATATATTCAGCTTCTGTGATAAATCCGACACAAGGAGCCTTACATTTACCTAAGTGATAATTAAGACACACTTTGAATTTACCTAAAGCAATACTCTCATTAGTTAATGATAATTTACAATTCCTTAGCTTGTAAAGAGAGTTTATTAAATCTAAAAGATTATACGCATGGGTAACTGAGCTATAAGGACCAAAAAAGAGAGACCCATCTTTGACAAATCGACGAGTAAGAAAGACTCTGGGAAAAGGCTCGTTTTTTATAATAATCCAGGGATAGGTCTTATTATCTTTTAGTAGAATATTGTATTTGGGTTGATATGATTTAATAAGATTATTCTCCAACAAGAGTGCATCTTCCTCGCTATCAACCACTGTGTGCTCTATTCTGGTGATTTTCGAGACCATAACAGAGGTCTTTGCAGAGGGTGTTTTTGATGATTGGAAATATTGGGAAACTCTGTTTTTAAGGCTCTTTGCTTTCCCTATATATATAACTTTGTCCTCAGAGTCGTAAAAGAGGTAAACCCCGGGGCTCTTGGGTAGTAGATTAAGAGTGTCCGAGATATTCATATTTTTACTTATCTTTGCATTTCCTTCGTACATACAACAAATAAAACTGAAACCTATTGTGAAATCTGATTCTAAAACAAAGTTAGTTAATATATCTGATATTAAGAGCGCTATCAAGATGAAAGGTCCTCTTGGAACAATTGTGGCTTCCATCATTATGCGTGTATTAGGTTTTAGCAAAATGAATTCCCTCTATACTCAGGTATATCAATATTACGGACGTGAGTTTACTGATAACTCTCTTAAATTACTCCGTATTAAATATGATATAAAACCTCAGGAGTTAGAATATATCCCTCGTGAAGGAGCTTTTATAATCGTTTCAAATCACCCTTTTGGGGGAGTAGATGGAATTATCCTATATAATGTAATTTCTTCCATGCGTCCTGACTTAAAGATGCTCTCAAATTTTATCCTCTCAAGTATCCCTAATTTAAAGGAGAGTTTTATGGCGGTTAATCCTTTTACTGATAATAAAGGACTTAAAAACAGCTTTGCCGGGATACGTGCAGCACGAGAACATGTTGCTAACGGAGGTGTTCTCTCTATATTCCCCTCCGGCGAGGTTTCCACTTATTATAAAAACAATAGAAAATATACTTGTGATAAAGAGTGGCAGCCTACGATGCTGAAAATGATTAAATCCTGTGAGGTCCCTGTTCTCCCTATTTACTTTCACGGCACTAATTCTAAGAGATTTCATAACCTTGGAGCCATCCACCCTCTGCTTCGCACCATAAGGCTCCCAAGGGAACTCCTTAATAAAGAGGGACAAACTATCTCTTTCCGTATAGGTAAACCAATTTCCGTGAGCGAGATAGCTGAATTTTCCGATTTTAGAGTGATGGGTAAACATCTTCGAAACAGAACTTATGCTCTCGAAGCCAATATCCCTTATAGAGATATAGAATGTAGTACTCAGAGCTGTCAGAAAGATATGGTTCCTATAGACTTACCTAAAAGTCTAAAAGCAATGACATCAGAAATAAAAGTTTTGGAAAAAAAATCCAAACTCTTCGAGGTCGCTAATTTTGCCTGCTACTTGGCTGACTACGATAAGATTCCAACCATAATTCATCAGATAGGGAGGAAAAGGGAAGAGTCTTTCAGGGCAGTAGGAGAAGGGACTAACACTCCTCTTGATCTAGATAAATATGACAAATACTATAAGCACCTTATCCTTTGGGATACACAAAGAAAAAATATTGTAGGGGCATATAGACTTGGAATCGGCTCAGAGATACTAAAAGAGTATGGAATTAATGGTTTTTATACCAATGAACTCTTCAATTTCTCTCCAAAATATGCTACTCCTTTTAAGAACACTATAGAACTTGGACGTTCATTTGTCTCTATTGAATATCAGAAGGAGGCTCTTCCACTTATGCTGCTTATTAAAGGTTTGCTTTATAGTGTAATGAAATATCCTGATTGTAAGTATTTGTTGGGACCTGCAAGTATTAGCTCGTGGTATCCTAAATTCTATCAGAGTCTTATGGTTTATTACCTCAAAGAGAAACATATGTGTACAGATTTACCTAAGATCAGAGCAAGGCACCCATTCACGCCAAACTATCATAGAGTAGATCCTGAATATTTGCTCGCAAATAAAATTGATAATGTAGAAAAATTCGATAGATTTCTACTGCGTCTTAGCGATAACGAATATCGCATGCCTACTTTAATAAAGAAATATGTAAAACTAAATGCTAAATTTCTCTCTTTTAATGTAGATAAGACTTTCAATGACTGTTTAGACGGGCTAATCTTTTTCGACCTTAAACATGTTCCTAAGGATGAACTTCTAACTTTAACTAAAGGGAGTTCAGAAGAGGAACTAGAAAGGATCCTTAAGAGATTTGGTTACGGAACAGGGTCATAACCACTCCCTCCCCACGGATGACATCTGAGAATTCTCCACAAAGAGAGGTAAAACCCCTTAAATATCCCATGTTTTTTGAATGCCTCAAGGGCATAAGTCGAGCATGTTGGTGAAAATCTACATGAAGGGGGCTTATAAGGGGAGATGCAGAGTTGGTAACATTTTATAAGAAGAATAAATGGCAGTGCAAGTATCTTCTTTGCCCATTTAAGAGAGTTTTTTAAGAATGTCTTGAACTGATTCATATATTTTTTTGTATTCTTGTATTGTTCCTGTGGTATATACAAATAGGATAGCTAAATTATCGGGGATAGAGATAGTCTGTAAAGAGAGTCTAAAAGCCTCCTTGGTCCTCCTTCTTATTAAATTTCTTTTAACTGCTCTCTTGAAAAGCTTTTTGGGAATTGAAACGGCTATTCTATCACTTTCTGAAAACTCTCCTTTAATATAATATACTTTAAAAGGGGCTATAAAAAGGCTCTCCCCTCGTGAGTAAATGTATTCTATTTGAGTTGGTGTCATTATTTCGATATATGCTTGAAGATTATTGACTCTTCCTCAGATTTCAACTCCAAAACCCCCTCTTTGTGAGAGGCTTTTTTTACACTCCATGAGCTTACATTATACTTGTTGGCTTTACCTAAATGGAAATTATTAAAAAAAGTCAGTGCCAAAAAGTCTCCGTAGCAGACAAAGGTACCATCTTCATCACTTTTATTTATCCACTCCCCCTCTATACTCTTTGTGTAAAAATTGTATTTTCCATCTTTGAAAAACTCAAGTCTGAAAGAACTAAAACCAACTCCATTTTTGGTAGTAGTCTCCCAGATGCCAACCAATGAGTCTGCAATAGCGGTCAGATTTCGCATTTTATTCATCCCCATAAGAGAATAACCAGGATCTGTTATTACGCTGTTAAAAGAAAACTGAATAGGACGGATTAGAATAGTTGAGTCGTTTTGATTAGATATATCAAGTTTATGAGAAATCTGTACAGAGGGAGGGAGCCCCACAAGGTTGGTTATCTTTCCACTGATATCGAGTGAACAGCAATATACAAAATAGTAGAGCCCCACATTTTTGCCCCACTTGTAATTACCCTCTCCAAGATCAGCTATCCCCTCAATATCAAGCACATTCTCCTTCTTGAATATATAAACAACCTTATTGTTCTGAGTAAGTTTATTCCCATCGTAGTTATCTACCACCCATGTCCCTTTTATGTTTGCTCTGTTGTATGCGGGATCTTGTTCATTGCACGAAACAACGAAAACGAGAATAAAAAAAATTATCCCCAAATAAAAGTATTGTTTTTTTAGAATCATTTATTCTTCTCAAAATAGAGGAGGAGTGCCTGTGCAATGGAAGGTGCCTCCGAAGTAGGAGCGGTAATTTCAGATACAAGTTTTGCCTCCTTCATTGCCTTAGCAGTAGAGGGACCGTAAGTGGCAAAAAGCATATCTGTCTGATTGAAATCAGGAAAATTCACTTGTAGGGACTTAACATCAGAGGGGCTGTAAAAAACGAGCATCTGATATTTGGAGAGGTCTATCTCAGACAAATCAGAGTAAGAGGTCTTATTGAAGACTGCCTCTGAATGTTTGAGCTTTGCCTTCGATAATAATTTGGTAGCTTCGGGCTTAGGACAATCCGTTGAAGCTACAAGAAAAGTTTCTCCTTTATGTTTAGCACCAATAGATTCAATAACAGATTCTAATGTACCGGTACCAAAAAAAATCTTTCTTTTCCTATAAACTATGTGCTTCTGAAGATATAATGCTATAGATTCTGAGGTGCAAAAATATTTCATTGTCTCGGGTACGACTACTCTTGTCTCTTCACAAATTTTGAAAAAAGCATCTATTGTTGATTTAGCAGAAAAAACAATGGCTGTGTGATTTAAAATACAGACTTTCTGGGTCCTGAACTCTCTTGTGGTTAAAGGCTCCACTTTGAAAAAAGGGACAAAATCGATATTAACACCGAACTTTGAAACAATTTCTGTGTAAGGAAAGCCATTGGTGGGAGCAGGCTGTGCAATTAAAATGTTGTTTATTGTCATATTTTTTATAATAATGCCATTGTCGCTATAAGGATTGCCACTGGCAAGATTTCCAAAGTGCAAAGATACAAAAAGGTGAAAAACTGTGAAACATGAAATGAAATAAATAATCTGTATAGGGATATAAGGTAAAATAAAAATATAACTCCAAAGACCACATATTCAAAGAGATGGATCGCTATAAAATTAATATTATTAACGAAAAAAGTAAATGGTAAAGGAAGGGAGGAAATTAATGTAAATAAAATAAAAAAGGTTAAGCTCAGGCTTGCCGTAATAGAAAATAGTTCCTTATAGCCTGTTACTGTGGGAATTATGAGTAAAATTAACTTTCTGAACAAAAATATAGCATATATAATAAAAATAATTATCAAAAAATTTAATCCCGGAGAGAGTGATGAGAAAATTATTCCTGAAAAATGCTCATATCGAATAAATAAGGAGACTAATATCAGACAACAGAGAATAAAAATAACAACCTGACCTAAAGCGAATAGAGGAGTTTCTATAATTTTTAGTGCATCCCTTTTATAAAACAGGGAGGAGAAAAGCTTTGGGAATAGAGCAACAATATTCCTCTCAAAGAGAAAAAAGATAATCAATATAAAGAGGATGAAGAGTCCTATAGTACTTCTGCTAAAAACCGGAGACTCTATTACGATATCGGAGAGATCCGGAATCGAAATAGTCGAACCCACAAAAGCACTATCAACAGGAAGAACCTCTTTAATTTCCCCGCTTTGCAACATATCCCATACCTTTTAACAACTCTACAACCCTATCTCTAAAATCACCTTGAATAATTATTTCACCCTCTTTAACCGACCCTCCAACGCCACACTTGGTTTTGAGAGTTTTAGACAATGCCTCTAAATCCTCCTTTTTCCCAATAAAACCCTTAACAAGTGTCACCTGTTTGCCACCTCTATCTCTGCGGTCTATGGAGACAATTAATTTCTGGGAAGATGGCGGAAGAGTGTTTTCCTCCTCTTCAACCCCCTCTTTATTATACTTAAAGTCCGGATTAGTAGAGAAAACTACACCTAAGCGACTTTTCCAATCTTGATCGGGCATATTGGTTAAATTTTTGCAAAATTAATTATAAATAATGAAATTCGTATATTTGCGTTTTAAACAGACAAAACATATATAAAAATAGATATGAACCAAAGGCAATTCAAACTCTTCAACCGCATTTTTGCTACAGTCGTTCTTGTGGTTGCATCATTTACCTACCTCTCCACAATAGAACCTACAACAAGTTTCTGGGACTGCGGAGAATTTATCGCTTCTTCATATAAAATCGAAGTCGGACACCCTCCGGGAAACCCTGTATTTAATATAATAGCTCGTTTTTTCACCCTCTTCGCTGATAAAGAGCATGCCGCAATGGCAGTTAATATTATGAGTGCCCTCTGCTCTGCGTTCACTATTTTTTTCCTCTACCTAACCATAGTTCACCTTGGCAGAAGAATCTACGAGAAAAACCTCGACACACACCTCTCTACAGGAAATGCCATTGCACTATTTGGAGCAGGTTTAGTCGGAGCTTTAGCATATTGCTGGTCTGATACTTTCTGGTTTTCAGCAGTCGAGGCGGAAGTTTATGCGATGTCCTCTCTCTTTACCGCAGTGGTATTTTGGATAATGCTAAAATGGGAAGAGGAGGCAGACGAGGAGTACTCAAACAGGTGGATTATCCTTATAGCTTTCCTTATGGGGCTCTCTATCGGAGTTCACCTTTTGAACCTGCTTACGATTCCTGCACTTGCTTTTATATATTATTATAAAAAGAGTAAAAACCCTACTTTTTGGAAAAGCTTCGGAGTTCTTATGCTTTCAGGGGTAATTCTTGCAGTAGTATTATATGGTATTATTCCTCTACTCCCTAAGTTCGCTGCTTGGTTTGATTTGCTCTTTGTTAATGTATTCGGGCTTCCATTTAATTCAGGAGCGTTGGTCTTTATGATTCTACTCCTTGCATCCTGCTTCCTTGCTGTTTTTCTTACTTACAAAAAAGGAAAAGCGATTGCAAATGCCATTTCTCTCTCATTTACGATGATAGTGATAGGATACTCACTCTTCTCTATTGTTATTATCCGCTCATCCGCAAATACCCCTACTAACGAGTACCAACCCGACAATCCATATACCTTAGTAAGATACCTTGGTCGAGAACAATACGGTAAAAACCCGCTTGTTTATGGGCAGACCTTTGCCTCCGTCCCAAAGGATTTTAAGATTCCTAAATATTGGACCCCGCTCGGGGATAAATATTATAAAGCAGATGGTCCATTAGATGTTTCATACCCTGCTGAAGCTAAAATGTTCTTCCCAAGGATGTGGAGCAACTCTTCAGATCATATTTCATTTTATGAGACTTATACCGGAAAGGGGAAGATGCTCCCGGGAGGCGATCGTAAAATGCCCACATTTAAAGAGAATCTCAACTACTTCTTTGATTTCCAAGTTAACTGGATGTATTTGAGATATTTCATGTGGAATTTTGCAGGACGTCAAAACGATATTCATAGTCCATACCAAGACCCTGTAAAAGGGAACTGGGAGTGTGGTATAAAGATATTCGATAATCCTCGTTTAGGAGACCAAAGTGTAGGACCGGACTATTTGGTAAACAATGTTGCCAAAAACCATTTCTATATGTTGCCTCTGCTGCTCGGATTAATCGGGCTCTTCTTCCAGCTTAGTAAAGATAAGCAGAACTGGTGGGTAACAGCACTACTTTTCCTGCTGACAGGGTTGGCAATAGTAGTTTACCTAAACCAACCACCATATCAGGTTAGAGAACGAGACTATGCTTACGCAGGTTCCTTTTATGTCTTCTCTATCTGGATTGGGCTTGCTGTATTAGCTATTTATAATTTTCTAACTAGGTTGTTTAAGAAAGTAAAGATTTCTAATACTTATCTTGCCGTCTTCTCCACCATCGTTACTCTGCTTGTTCCCATTCAGATGGTGAGTCAGACATGGGATGACCATGACAGAAGCGGAAGATACACAGCGAGAGATATGGCGTATAATTATTTAGCCTCTTGCGATAAAAATGCTATTCTTGTTACGCATGGAGATAACGACACCTTCCCCCTTTGGTATATTCAAGAGGTGGAAGAGGTACGCACAGATATTAGAATAATGAATACCTCACTTCTTGGTACAGACTGGTATATAGACCAGATGAAATATAAAGTATATGACTCAGAACCTATTCCACTCTCCATCGAGAGAGAACAGTATCTATATGGAACTAACGAGTTTATACCGATAGTAGAAAGGGTAAATAGACCCATAACAGTAAAAGAGGCCATTGATTTGTTTAAGGATCCAAGGGTTAAAGTAAAGAGGTATGGGGAAAATCTCGATTATATAGTTTCTAAAAAACTAAGACTCCCTGTAAACAAGGAGAATGTTCTTAAATATGGAATCGTAGCTCCTGAGGATGCAGATTTAATAGTAGATACCATGTATATCGACTTCTCAGATGGAAAAACTAACCTCTCTAAACCTGAGTTAATGATGCTCGACTTTTTTGCAAACTATAACTGGGATAGACCCATCTATTTTGTCTCCATGGGGGGTGATTTAGAGATCGGACTTAGAAATTATCTGGAGTTTAACGGTTATGCATATAAATTCGTTCCTATAAAGAGTAAAACGAAAGTGGGGGAAGTAGGATATATCAACGCTGACTATATGTATAATAAAGTAATGAATGAGTATAGATGGGAGAGCCTTGCAGACACCACCATTACCATAGACTACCAGAACCTTTATACTTTTAATGGTGTTATGAATATTAGAAACATTTTCTATCAGACAGCTTTGGGGCTCTACGAAAAAGGAGAAAAAGCAAAAGCAGTAGAGGTGCTCGATAAAATGCAAGAAGTAATGGTACCTAAGAACTTCCCTTTAAACTCAAACATTCTATACTCTGTTAATGAATATATGGTATTAGAGTCTGTTCGTCTCTATCTACTGGCAGGTGAAAAGGAGAAAGGGTTATTACTTGCAGATAAATTCCAGCAGGAGACACTTCTTGCTATTCAGTTATTCGCCACCCCTTTTGCGAAGAGTTATCTCTCCAAGTCTGATGTTGAGACCAATATCTCCCTCTACTATCATACAATAGATATCTTAGAGAAGAATGGGGCTCCGGAAGAGGCGAAGGGTTATGAAGAGATATTAAAGAAGGTCTTCGGGGAGTAATTATTCGAGTAGCATATTACATCCACGTCTCTGAACATTTGGCAACCTTCCTTCAATGGTAAACTCCCCTGAAGGGAGGTTTTTTCCTACATCTTGTGTAGCAATAAAGGAGCAAGAGTTAAGATTTGCAAGGTCAATTATATTAATTGCACCCCTCTTCCCTAAAGGGAGGTGCCGAGAAGGGTCAAGAGGGTCCCTCACTACCGCCCTCGCCCAAGGTGGAAACTTAAAAACTCCTCCACCAGAAGAGTATCCCTGTGAAAGTAGTTCGCACATACCGTACTCCGAATCGACTCTCTGCAGGCCAAAAGAGTCAATAAGTCTTAAATGGAGGAGCTCCCGTGAAATCTCCTCCCCTCTCCCCTTCATCCCTCCGGTCTCCATAAGGATAAACTCCCAATCAGATGAGTTTTGTAGTTTGTACTTTTTTGCAAACTCCAAAAGAGCAAAGGAGACCCCCAAAAGAAGCGTCTTTTTCCCCTCTTTCTTTAATTCTTGGAGCGCGTTATAAAGTGAGTCGAAATCATAGAGATAAAACCCACTTCGTGGATCTCCCGAATCTTTGATTAGAGCCTCCGCCATATAGACCAACGAGGAACCTTTTCTCTCCAAATAAGAGGGGAGCAGGGCGAGAATCACATATTGGCTCGGATCTCCGTAAAAGAGCCTGAAGGCACGGTTAAAGCTCTCCTCATAAAAGGAGACATCAGAGACAGTATGCTTTGAAGGAACCATTCCGGATGTTGAACTACTTGTAAAAGTAATCTGACCTTTATTTTTATATATCAATGGTTTATCCGATACTACCTCTTTAGATTTAAATAACTCTATCGGTAAAAAAGGAATCCTCTCCAAAGAGGTAACACTCTCTGGAGAGATTCCCAACAAAACAACAAAATCGCGGTAAACCGCACAATGAGCAAATTGAAAGAGAAAAACCTCCAAACAAGTCGAAATAAACTCCTCTTCAGACTTAATATTGAAGATTTTATCTATCATATTATTTAACTTTTTCCATTTCGATGGTGAAGTGGCGCATTATAGGAAGCTCCTTAACAATTCTATATCCTGTCGTAATCTCTGCTCGACGGTCATAAACATTTTTAAGGGCAGCAGCCACATAGTCAATATGATTATTGGTATAAACACGTCTTGGGATAGCCAGACGGAGAAGCTCAAGAGCAGGATATCTGTTTTCACGAGTAACAGGATCTCTATCAGCAAGCAAAGCCCCTATCTCCACTCCTCTAATCCCTGCCTCAAGGTAGAGTTCTATACCGAGAGTCTGTGCTATAAACTGCTCCTTTGGAACATTAACGAGGAATTTCTTTGCATCTATAAAAATAGCATGACCTCCGGCAGGTCTCTGATAAGGAACCCCATACTCATCGAGCTTCTTAGCCAAATATTCTACCTGTTTAATCCTTGTTTCCAAATAATCAAACTCTGTTCCTTCATAGAGCCCTTGTGCTAAAGCATTCATGTCACGCCCCGACATCCCCCCATAAGTAAGGTACCCCTCGAACATAACAGTGTACATCCTCGCTGCATTATAATCCTCCTCTCTGCGGAACCCTATAAATCCCCCCATGTTTACAATAGCATCTTTTTTAGAGGACATAGTCATGAAATCTCCATAAGAGAAAACTTCTCTAACTATCTCTCGGACACTCTTTTTAGCATACCCCTTTTCACGAGTCTTAATAAAATAGGCATTTTCGGCAAAACGGGCTGAGTCGAAGAGAATCTTATGTCCATGTTTTTTGGCAATAGCGGCAACCCCCTTAATATTCTCCATAGAGACCGGCTGACCACCTGCGGTATTATTAGTAATTGTAATTAGAATAAAAGGAATCTTCTCCTTCGGATATTTTTTAAGGCACGCTTCGAGTTTATCAAGATCGAAGTTCCCCTTAAAAGGGAGTTCGAGGGCAGTATCGTTTGCCTCATCTATAGTACAATCAACAGCTATAGCTCTCCTATATTCTATATGACCTTTCGTAGTATCAAAATGAGAGTTGCCGGGTATTATATCCCCCTCTTTAATAAGGGCTGAAAAAAGAACATTTTCAGCAGCTCTCCCTTGATGGGTAGGAATGAAATACTCAAACCCTGTTATCTCCTTTACAGCCTCTTTAAGATTAAAAAAGGAGGTTGCACCTGCATAACTTTCATCCCCCATCATCATTGCACCCCATTGCTTGTCGCTCATTGCCCCTGTACCGGAATCGGTCAGCAGGTCTATAAAGACTTGTTCGCTTTTAATGGCAAAAAGAGAGTATTTAGCCTCTTTAATCCATTGTTCACGTTCTTTTCTGGTACTCTTCTTAATGGTCTCGACCATTTTAATTTTGTAAGATTCTGCGAAAGGAAGTTCCATTTTGTTAATGATTTTAATTGATTTGTTTCATTTATTAACTTATTCCGACTGCAAATATAAAAAAAAGGCGCATTAATTGCGCCTTTTAATTATATATTTATTGTAAAACTATTTTGTCTTAGCCGGAGCAGTATTAGCTGATTTTGCCAACTTTCTCTCTCTCCTTTGATTTAAGTCGTACATAATAGGGGTTCCAACGAATACTGATGAGTAGGTACCGAAAATAACACCTATAAGAAGGGCTACTGCAAGACCTCTAATAACCTCACCTCCGAATAGTGCTATTGCTAACATAACGACTATAGTAGTACCTGCTGTGTTGATAGTTCTCGACAATGTACTATTAAGAGCATCATTAACATTTGAAGCAAGGTCTCTCTTAGGATAGAGTACTTTATTTTCACGAATACGGTCGAAGATAACCACGTTGTCATTAATAGAGTAACCGATAATAGTCAGCACCGCCGCTATAAACGATTGATCGACATCGAGGCTAAACGGCAATATTCCGGTAAAGAGCGAGAAGAACCCGACAGTAATCAATGTGTCGTGTGCCAAGGCTACGACACCGCCTAATCCCCATGTCCACCCTTTGAAACGAACAGCAATATAGACAAATATAGCGATGAGTGAAATAAAGACAGCTATAATAGCATTCCTCTTCATATCATTAGCAATGGTGGGTCCTACCTTATCAGAACTTATAATACCATTAGGGTTATCAAGAGTAGAGGTAAAATCTTCAAGTGTTAAAGGGGTAACAAATAGGTCTTTTAAAGCATTGTATAATTTACCATCCACAATAGCATCAGATTCGGGGGTATTATCCTCGATCATATATTTAGTAGTAAGCTTCATCTGGCTTGCGCCTCCGAACTGTTTAACCTCCACTGTCTCACCAAATTCATTCATGACAGCCTCTCTTACCTCTTCTGCTGTAACATCCTTGTCAAATCTTACAACATAAGTTCTACCTCCGGTAAAATCAACACCATAAGTAAACCCTTTTCCTATAATCGAAACAAGACAGATAATAGATAAAACTATAGAGAAACCATAAGCATATTTACGAAGTTTGATAAAGTTAATAGTGGTATTCTGTAAAAAGTTCTTCGTAATCTTTGTTGAGAAAGAGATTGACTTATTCCTTGCCATTCTATCTTCGAACAAAAGACGAGAGATAAAGATGGAAGTAAGCATAGAGGTAATAATCCCGACAACCAATGTGGTAGCAAACCCTTGAACAGGACCTGAACCGAAAATAAAGAGAACAATACCTGTAATAATAGTGGTTAAGTTACCGTCAATAATCGCTGAGTATGCATGTTTGTAACCATCGGCTACTGCAAGCCTCAACGCCTTCCCTGCCCTTAACTCCTCTTTAATACGCTCATAGATAATAACGTTTGCATCCACCGCCATACCGAGAGTCAATACAAGACCGGCAATACCGGGCAGTGTCAGAACCGCTCCAAAAGAGACTAAGGCACCCATTAACAATAACACGTTACAAGTAAGTGCAATGTCTGCCACAACCCCTGCTCCTTTATAGAAGAAGAGCATATATAATAGTACAAGAAGGAATGCCAATGCAAATGAGAGCATCCCTGCCTGAATAGACTCACTACCTAAAGAGGGACCTACTACCTGTTCTTGAACAATCCTTGCAGGTGCAGGAAGTTTCCCTGATTTTAATACGTTTGCCAAGTCTTCAGCCTCTGTTATGGTGAAGTTCCCTGAAATTTGAGAACGTCCTCCGGTAATTTCAACCTGAACTCTTGGGTAAGAGTAAACCATATCATCAAGAACAATAGCAATACATTTTCCAATATTGTCTGCTGTTAAACGCGCCCAAACTCTTGCACCCTCTGCATTCATTGCCATATCCACTTCGGGAGCTCCTCCTGAAGAGGCATAAGAGACTCTTGCATCAGTAATAACCCCTCCGTCTAAAGGAGCCTTCCCGTCACGAGAAGAAGATTTAATGGCAAGAAGTTCAAATGTAGTAGCAGTCTTATCCATTGCGGCGGGTTTATTGCTCCACATGAAAATAACATCTGATGGGAACAATGCCTGAACCTGAGGGAGTTTCATAAGAGCATTAATCTTCGCAGTATCCCTGTAGTGAGCCATCCCCACGCAGGGTCCCGGTGCAAGCTGCCCGTTATAGATACTTGGGTGAAGCAGGTAAAATAGAGGATTGTTTTTAGCAAAATTTACCTCATCGACAGAGATACTATCTATCTCTGCTACCTGTGCTACAAGATCTTCTGAGGTAGATGCCGGTTTATCCTTTTCTATTTCTGCCTTCTTCTCGGCAACCTCTTTTAGAGCGTAGCCCTCTCCTGAAGTATCCTCAAGATAAGTTTTAATTACCTCGTTAGCCTCCTGTAAATATTTATATACATCTGAATTTTCATGAGTAGTCCAGAATTCAAGGGAAGCTGTTCCTTGGAGGAGTTTTCTAACACGCTCAGGTTCTTTAACACCGGGAAGTTCGATAAGAATTCTTCCGCTGTTACCTATTTTCTGAATATTGGGTGCGGTTACCCCGAAACGGTCAATACGATTTCTCAATACGTTAAATGAGTTCGAGATAGCAGATTCAGCCTCAGCACGGATAACTTTTATAACGTCATCATTAGTGCTTTCGGGTTTGATTTTATCTCCCATTTCATAAGTTCCGAAAATGGAGGAGAGTCTCTGCCCGGGAGCTACCTGATTCCATGCATCTGCAAAGAGGGTTATAAAATCAGAACGTGAGTCCACGTGGTTCTTCTCTGCAAGAGCTATTGCCTCTACAAACTGTGGAGAGGTATTGTTATTTGAAAGCGCTTTTAGAAGATCGCTTAACTCCACCTGCAACATTACGTTCATCCCCCCTTTAAGGTCAAGACCAAGGGATATCTCTTTCTCTTTTACCTGTTTGAAAGTAAATCCGAAATAGACTTTTTCGGCAGAGATCGAATCGATGTAATATCTCTCTTTTACTTTTCTTATCGAGTCAAGATAAAACGCCTTGTCGAGGTCTGAAACTTGTGAAAATGAGGGCAAACTTTGTTCAACAAGAGCTGCATTCTCTGCATATTTTTTTGCTTTGTTTTCATGAACCTTAGTTGCTACTGTAAATGATAATTGGTAAAGGCAGATAATAGCCAGAATGATTGCTAAAAATCTAACGAGTCCTTTGTTTTGCATATCTTTTCTTTTAGTTATTTATTTTTTCGGTTTTTGATTCAAAAATAAGGGTACAAAAGTACTATTTTTTTCTAATATATAAACAATTTAGTATTTTTGTTGACTAATTATTACCGTTATATGAAACACAATAAGCGATTTATCCTTTTTTTCCTACTCCTCATCACTCCCTTTTCCGTTTTTTCCCAAAAAGGAGAGATGCTTAAAAAAGGGGATTCGCTACATTTAGAATACCGATTTAACGAAGCTCTTGCTACATACATGTCTCTTTTAGATGAGACCAAAGATTCACTTAAACGTCTTGTCATCGAAGAGAAAATCATACAGTGTGAAAATGGAAACAGCCTCCTAAAGTTTGCCGTAACTCCAAGTGTCATCAAGAACCAGCTCTTCTCAAAAGAGGAGTTTTATCTCTACTTTTCCTCCCTAAGAGATAGCTCCTGGATGAAAATCCCTAACTCCTTTGTAAAAGGGAAAGCTCAAAAATATTATAACGCCATCTTTTTCCCCGAAGGGAGTAAAAAGATTCTCTTCTCCGCACCGGACAATTCAGGTGCTTGGAATATCTATGAAACAGAGCTTATTGCAGAGGACCTTTGGTCTGTTCCTCAGCTTCTAAACGAGAAAATAACTTCAGCAGGGGACGAAATCTTACCTATTTTAAGCCCCTCCGGAAAAGAGCTCTATTTCGCTTCAAACGGACATTTTGGAATGGGAGGGTTTGATCTCTTTGTCAGCCATTGGGATGACGCTTCAGAAGACTGGGGTATGCCGGAGAACCTTGGGTTCCCTTACTCCTCTGTAAATGACGATTTGCTCTTCTTAAACACCAAGGATGGTCTTCACACAATGATTGCCACCGACAGATATTCCCCCCAGGATTCTATTTCCATAGTTGTAATGGATTATATTGGGACTCCGGTGAAAAAAGAGATAACCATAGATGAGGCACAGGTTATAGCAAAACTCCTTCCTCCCCCCCCTAAGGTAGTAAAGGTTAAAGCAAAACCGGTTCAAATTAGAGAGACTAAAGAGGATGCTGCGGAGACTGCATATTCTACACTTGTAAACAAAATGAGGGTGATACAGGTGGAGCTAAGAAAGAATCTTGAACAGCAGAAAGAGAATAGGGCATTATATGAAAAGGTTGAAAACGAAGAGGATAAAGCCTTCTTAAAGGAGCTGATTACTGAATCTGAAGAGAAAACCATTAAACTTAGAAAAGATCTTCAACAGGTCTCAGTTAAAGTTCAGGAGGTAGAGATGGAGTTCCTTGCAAAGGGGATTATTCCAAAAATAGAAGAGGAGCAGGAGGAGTCAGATACTGAGGAGGAAATAGATGCTACTCCAAATTATGTCTTCATTAAAAACCACCTTGCTGACCTTAGGGAGGTAAAAATAGTGCAACCCATACCACAGTTTGATTACTCCTTCAAAATTCTTCAGGAGGCTCAGTTTGCAGAGGACAATACTCTCCCAAAGACTCTTGTCTATCAGATACAGCTCTTCGTTTTAGGAAACAAGGCTACTGTTGCCTCATTAAAAGGGCTTAGTCCTATATATGAAAAGAGACAAAGTTCCGGGAAGTACTCCTACACAGTCGGTCTATTCTATACCCACACTGAAGCACTCTCTTGTTTAAATAAGGTTAGAAAAGCCGGATTCCCAAAAGCTTTTGTGGTGGCTTTCAATAATGGAAAACCTCTCTCTCTTAAGGAGGCAAAAGTTCTTGAAA
>CAYSND010000003.1:32621-36087 GCA_964432305.1 uncultured Muribaculaceae bacterium
GTGGCTTTCAATAATGGAAAACCTCTCTCTCTTAAGGAGGCAAAAGTTCTTGAAAAGAAAATACCTCAAAATAGCACCTCATATCAATTAATTATTCGCAACTACCCTGATGGTCTTCCTAACCCGGTTATCTCCGCCATTCGTGAAACATGTGATAAGGATATAGCCAATACGGTACGCGATGGGAGCGTTATTTACATAGTCGGTCCTTTCTCTGAGAAAACTAATGTTGATTATCTATATAAAATTTTGACGGGACTTGGATTGGAAGGGGTTTCTGTGGAGTCTGTAAAATTTTAATTTGTTATTATTATTTAGCATATTTGCAGACAATTTAAAAAAACACATAATGGGATTAATTATTACCCTAATCGTTCTCGGCATTATTTTAATTATCGTGGAATTAGTTCTGATTCCGGGTATTTTCGTGGTCGGGATTCTTGGTCTTGCCTCACTCGTTGGCTCTTGTTATATAGGTTTTTCAGAGTATGGAAACACCGGAGGAGTTATCGTAATAGCTATTAATATCATTTTGTTAGTAGTTTTTGTCGTATTAGCTCTCCGTTCCAAGACTTGGAAAAAAATAAGCCTCGACACCAATATCGACAGCCGTGCCGATACTTCGCCTCAAGAGAAAGG
Organism: uncultured Muribaculaceae bacterium; assembly: GCA_964432305.1. GTDB lineage: Bacteria > Bacteroidota > Bacteroidia > Bacteroidales > UBA932 > CAYSND01. The sequence goes on from CAYSND010000003.1 coordinate 33,261, forward strand.
GGTAGAAGTTGGGAGCGAAGGGGTTACCATTACCCGTCTTAACCCTATGGGGAAAGCAAAAATCGGAACTGTTTTCCTCGAAGTCTCTGCACAAGGGGGGATCATCGACCCTGAACAGGAGATAGTGGTCACCTTGATAGATGACAATAAAATTTACGTGAAATTAAAAAATTAACAATATAAAATTAATATTATGACTGAGTCAGCCGTTCTTCTAATTTGGATAGGGGTAGCCATAGTTGGACTTATTATCCTTTTATGGTTCTTCCCTATAGCCCTTTGGTTTCAAGCACTTATTTCCGGAGTGCGTATTTCATTAATACAGTTGGTCTTAATGCGTTGGAGAAGAGTTCCACCTAATACTATCGTTATGGCTATGGTTACCGGAACTAAAGCGGGGCTTAAACTCGATGCCAATGCTCTTGAGGCACATTTTCTGGCAAAAGGGAATGTTACGAAAGTGGTAAACGCCCTTATCTCTGCCGACAAAGCAAACATTGCCCTCGACTTTAAAATGGCTGCGGCTATTGACCTTGCAGGGCGTGATGTGTTTGAGGCAGTTCAGATGTCAGTAAATCCCAAGGTTATCAATACCCCTCCTGTAGCCGCTGTTGCCAAAGATGGTATTCAATTAATAGCCAAAGCACGTGTTACTGTTCGTGCAAATATTAAGCAGTTAGTCGGAGGTGCCGGAGAAGAGACTGTTCTAGCCCGTGTTGGCGAGGGGATAGTATCGAGCATTGGTTCGTCTATGTCTTATAAACAAGTTCTTGAGCATCCCGATTCCATCTCAAAAGTGGTTCTTGGGAAAGGACTTGACGCAGGAACTGCTTTTGAAATTCTCTCTATTGATATAGCCGATATAGATATTGGAAAGAATATCGGTGCTGCTCTTCAAATAGATCAGGCAAATGCCGACAAGAATATTGCTCAGGCACGCGCAGAAGAGAAGAGAGTTATGGCAGTAGCTCTTGAACAAGAGATGAAAGCTAAAGCACAAGAGGCACGCGCCAAAGTTATCGAGGCTGAGAAAGAGGTTCCCCTCGCTATGGCAGATGCTCTTCGTAGCGGAAATATTGGTGTGATGGATTACTATAAAATCAAAAACATCCAAGCCGACACCGACATGCGTGAAAACATCACCAAGTAGTTCAAAAAAAAACCTGTTACAAACGTAGCAGGTTTTTTTTATGATTAGATTTAAGCACACTCGTACTTCGCAGCAATTTGCATAACAGAAATATTTGCAATATATTTGCATAATAGTCGTGTAATCCAAAGCGGCAATAGTCTTGCGTTTACACGCGCGTATAATCGTGTTATACTAAAACAATATGTGATTATGGCAACAACAGCCGAACTTTTAGCTTCATCTTTAAATGTGCTTAAACAAGTGCAGCAGAATGGAGTTTTTACAATAATAAAAAGCGGGGATTTATCACCAACACATATAAAAAGGCTTGTTAATAATAACTTTCTAAGACCTATCATAAAAGGGTGGTATGTTATTACCGACCCAACGGCTATGCCGGGAGATAGTACAGCATGGTATGCTTCGTTTTGGAATTTTATTAATCGATATGCAAAGGAACGCTATGGGAATGAATGGTGTTTGTCAGCTGAACAATCATTGGCAATACATACAGGCTCTACAGTCGTTCCTAATCAGGTTATTATAAGAGCCCCTAAAGGGAATAACTATGTTGTAGGGTTAATATATCCAACCTCTATTTTCAATTTAGGTGCGGAACTTCCCTCAAAGATTGATACCAATAACCCACATAAACTTAACCTTTACACGCTCCACGAAGCTCTTATTGTGGCAACACCTACCATGTACAGAAATGATGCATTAACTATGCGAACAGCTCTTGCAATGGTTCGTGATGGTTCTGAAATTATTAAAATACTGGTTGATACGGGGCAGACTGTTCGAGCAGGAAGAGTAATTGGTGCATTCCGCAATATCGGAAGAGGTGATATAGCCGATGAAATTGCAGGAACGATGAAACGTATTGGATATGTAATTCAAGAAGAAAACCCGTTTATAGATGTGGTGAATGTCGGACTTTCACCATCTCCTTATGCCACACGTCTCCGTTTGATGTGGCGAAATATGAGAGAAGATGTAATTGCCAACTTCACCCTTCCAAAAAGCAGTTTTTCTCCCAATGAGTTTTTGGAACGAATGGAGGCTCAATATAAATTAGATGCTTATCACTCTCTCTCTATTGAGGGGTATCGGGTAACTGACGAATTGATAAACAAAGTTCGGAGCGGAGCTTGGGAACCGGAAGGAGACGATGCTGATTCAAAAAACGCACTTGCAGCACGTGGTTACTGGCAAGCATTCCAAGCTGTAAAAAAGAGCGTTTCTGATATTCTCAGCGAAGGTAATTGTGCAGATATTGCAGAGCGTGATTTATCTGTATGGCATAGCGAGATGTTTAGGCCATGCGTTACAGCCGGCATTATCAAACCGTCTGACATTGTAGGCTATCGCTCCCATCAGGTATATATCCGTAACTCTATGCACACTCCCCTTAATCCTGATGCGCTTCGCGATGCAATGAAAACATTATTTGAGCTACTTAAAGAAGAACCGGAAGCAAGTATAAGAGCTGTAATGGGACACTTTATGTTTACCTATATTCACCCTTATATGGACGGTAATGGTCGTTTAGGAAGATTCTTGATGAATACAATGTTAGCATCTGGAGGTTATGACTGGCTGATTATTCCAGTAGAAAAACGAGATGAATATATGACCGCTCTCGAAAAAGCAAGTGTAGCAGGAGATATAGTGCCATTTGTAAAATTCATATCC
>CAYSND010000004.1:0-4206 GCA_964432305.1 uncultured Muribaculaceae bacterium
ATGAATGCAAAGGCAAATATAGGGTGGACTACCTCTTCTCACACCGGGGTCTCTGTCCCTGTATATGCAATAGGTGCCGGTAGTAGTTATTTCTCCGGAAGAATGGACAATACCGATATACCTAAGAACATTTGCAAGGCAATGGGGGTTAAATTCTAATTCTTTATGAAGAGAACTATCGTTTATATTGTTCTGTTTTTATTCTCTTTTAACACTCTTCAAGCCCAAACATTTAACTCTCCAAAAAGGGAATTTAGAGGGGCTTGGATTCACACAGTAGGGAATACCAAATTTAGGACAATGGATGAAAAAGGGATTAAGGAGTGGTTTGTTCGACTCCTTGATTCCCTTCAAATGACAGGGTGCAATGCAGTTATTTTTCAAGTAAGACCGCAGGCTGACGCACTTTATAAATCTGAGTTGGAACCTTGGAGCAGGTTCCTTACCGGAACCCAGGGTCTCTCCCCCGGTTGGGATCCACTTGAGTTTATGATAGAAGAGAGCCATAACCGAGGTATGGAACTACACGCTTGGTGTAACCCATATCGTGTAACTTCTAATAACTTGGAACAACTCTCGCCGGAGCATTTTTATTTCAGCCACCCCGAAATATTCAAGAGATATGGAAAACAACTCTATTTCGATCCGGGTGAGCCGCTATCCCGACAATTTACAAAAAATGTGATTGCAGATATTGTAACCCGATACGATGTAGACGCTATTCATTTTGATGACTATTTCTACCCATATCCTGAAAAATATGAGGAGTTTCATGATGATGCCTCTTTTGTTAAATATGGGAAAGAACAGGGTTACGAGTATTGGGAGAAAAATGATTGGAGAAGAAATAATGTCCGTACTCTAATAAAAGAGATTAATGATACCATAAAAGCTATTAAGCCATGGGTACGTTTTGGAATCTCCCCTTTCGGAATTCATAGAAATATCAGTGATACACCCGATAGCTCCGGAAGCCGCACAAACGGACTTTCAAATTACGACAGACTCTTTGCAGATGTTCCCCTATGGGGAGTAGAGGGCTCTATTGACTATATTGTTCCACAGCTCTATTGGGTAATAGGACACCCTGTGGCTGATTATAAAGTTCTTATAGAGTGGTGGAATAGAGGAAATTTCAGCGACCATCTCTATATCGGACAGAATATTGATGTCCTATCCAGTCAGTTAAAGGAGAAAATGGACCTTGTAAGGGGACTCCCAAATGTCAAAGGGAATGTTTGGTGGCCCGGATGGTCTATCGCCAAAAATAGGCATAAAATAGCAGATAGTTTAGTAATCAATTACCAGGCTCGTCCTGCACTAATTCCCCCCTATTCTAGACTCGATACTCTCCCACCTCTCCCAATTAAAGGGGCCACAACTTTTTCAAAAGGAGTTAAATGGGAGATAGACCCTACTGATGATCCAATGCAGCAAGCAAGGTTTTATGCAGTTTATATCTTCCCTCCTGATACAAAAGTAGATATCGGAAATTCAGACTATCTAATCACTATAACCAATAAGCAGGAGTATCTGTTTGATAAAAAGAATAAACCTAAAAAGGGGAGTAACTGTGTTATAACTGTAATTGATAGAAATTGGAATGAGAGCGAATCTTTTTTATTATCTTTGTGAGTTTGTTAATTTTTGACATCAATGACATTTAAGAAAATTGTATGGCTTCTTAAAGAAGCTCCGGGAAAAGAGGTATTGGCAAAAGGGTGGGTTAGAACGAAAAGAGGAAATAAAAACGTGGTCTTTATCGCCCTAAATGACGGCTCTACCATTAATAACATTCAGATAGTCTGTGATATGAATCACTTCACTGAAGAGGTTCTTAAACCTATAACTACAGGAGCCTGTATAGGTGTAACAGGGGATTTAGTAGCCTCCATAGGGAGCGGACAGGCAGTTGAGATACAGGCTAAGGAGATAACCATTTATGGAACTGCTGATGCTGAGACATATCCCCTGCAAAAAAAGGGACATAGCATGGAGTTCTTGCGTGAAATAGGACATCTCCGTCCTCGTACCAACACTTTTGGTGCGGTTCTAAGAATTCGCCATGCAATGGCTTATGCAATTCACAAGTTTTTCAACGATAAAGGGTTCTTCTATCTTCATACTCCTATTATTACTGCCTCCGATGCGGAGGGTGCCGGTGCTATGTTTCAAGTTACTACACTTGACTTAGATAACCTGCCAAGGGATAAGGAGAATAATATAGATTACTCTGAAGATTTCTTTGGAAAAATGACCTCTTTAACTGTTAGTGGACAGTTGGAAGGAGAGCTTGGTGCTATGGCTCTCGGTGATATTTATACTTTCGGTCCTACTTTCAGAGCAGAGAACTCCAATACTCCAAGGCACCTTGCAGAGTTTTGGATGATTGAGCCTGAAATGGCATTCTATGAGATTAAAGAGAACATGGATCTTGCGGAGGAATTCATAAAATATCTAATCAAATATGCACTTGATAACTGTAAAGATGATCTCAAATTCCTTAACGATATGATAGATAAGGAGCTGATATCTCGTCTTGAAGGGGTGTTACAGAGCGACTTCGTAAGACTTTCATATACAGAAGGGGTGGATATTCTGATGAAATCCGGAGTAAAGTTTGAATATCCCGTTTCATGGGGTGTCGATTTACAGAGCGAGCATGAAAGGTATTTGGTTGAAAAACATTTTCATTGTCCTGTGATATTAACAGACTATCCAAAAGAGATAAAGGCTTTTTATATGAAGCAGAACGAAGATGGAAAGACAGTTAGGGCAATGGATGTACTCTTCCCTAAAATAGGTGAGATAATAGGTGGCTCTCAAAGAGAGGAATCTTTAGAGAAACTGCAAAATAGAATTAAAGAGTTAAACATGGACGATACGGGACTTTGGTGGTATTTGGATACTCGCAGATTTGGGACTGCTCCACATAGTGGTTTCGGTCTCGGATTTGAAAGACTCCTCCTTTTCATTACAGGAATGTCTAATATCCGCGATGTTATCCCTTTCCCTCGAACTCCTAAGTCCGCAGAATTTTAAGATATGTTGATAATAGGCATCGCCGGAGGAACAGGCTCCGGTAAAACAACAGTAGTTAATAAAATAACCAATCTGCTCCCAAAAAAAGATGTAGTGGTTATCCCGCAAGATTCTTATTATAAGGATAGCAGCCACCTCTCGCTCGAAGAGAGGCAAGAGTTAAATTTTGACCATCCCGATGCTATAGATTTTAAGCTTCTTATCAAGCAGTTAAGAGATCTAAAAAATGGGCTCACAGTTGAGCAACCTGTCTATTCATATATAACATGTACCCGCTCTGATACTGATACCATTAAAGTTCACCCTGCCCATATAATAATAGTGGAGGGGATTCTTATTTTTACCTGTGCGGAACTTAGGAAGCTACTTGACATTATGGTATTTGTGGATGCTGACCCAGATGATAGGCTCCTGAGAGTGATATCTAGGGATATAATGGAGAGGGGGAAAAGTGTCTCCAAAGTAATGGAGAGATATGAGAAGACTGTAAAGCCTATGCATCTCCAATTTATCGAGCCGAGTAAAAGGTATGCAGATATAATAATACCACAAGGTGGTCATAATCAAGTAGCAATAGATATACTCCTTGCAAGCATTGAAAAAGCTCTTCAAAATAGATAAAGAGCAGCGACCGGGGCTTTATCTGACGATCTCTTTTCATCTCATAATCCTGATAATACTCCTCGTCCGCTCCATTGGCTCCATCCTGCAGACGGAGACCTCTTTTGTATTGGATTTCACCAAGCAAGAGGAGATAGAGAGGGAAATTCAAGAGCAAGAGTTCAGGGCGAGCGTATCTAAAGAGTTAGATGCAATGATAGCTGAAGCCGCTACTGTAACCCCAAGAAATGTGGCAGTCGATGTCTCTTCAAGAAAAGGGGGGAGTAACCTTAAAGATGATAGAAGTGCCAATCCGAATGAGGTCTATAATGAGGCTAAGAGACTTCAGGATAAACTCGATGCCTCCAAAAGGGCAGCAGAAGCAGCACGGGAGAGCGATGATATGGTCTCTGTAAATGATAATAAGGAGAATAAAAAAGAAGAGACTTATGTCGGGCCATCAGTTATCTCATATCGCCTCGATGGAAGAAAAGCCATGTCGCTCCCAATCCCTGCATATAAATGTTTGGGGGGAGGGGATGTCTCTGTTGCGATAATTGTAAA
>CAYSND010000004.1:4306-34870 GCA_964432305.1 uncultured Muribaculaceae bacterium
GTTTGTGAATTAGAGATAGGGGATACTAAATTTAGTGCTGAGGGGGTAAAGATATTAGGTGCTGCACCATGGAAAGAGAAATCACCCACATCATATACAAGGCAATTAAAAGTGGTTGTTTTAGCTGATTCCAAGAAAGAAGCAGTTATAAATGCAGATAGAACTTGTAAGAAAGAGGGGGGACATGCCTCTTTTAAGATTATGAAAGAGTAAGATTAAATGACTACACACAAAACCATAAACCTGTTTGGTAAAACGCTGCTTATAGTGGTGTTTTACCTTTTTTCATTATCATATACTTATGCTCAAAACTCTGAAAATAACGAAGTTCAGAATAGTGATACCACTCAATTCGAGGCTTTCACTGAGATAGAGGAGTTCGCCCCTTTAGAAGAGGTTAAAGAGGAGAAAGGGGGGTTAGATAAACGGGAAATAGCATATTTATTAGAGTTGGCAGCGCAGTTCGCACTCCTTATTCTTATCTCTCTCTTTATTAAAAATGAGAAAGTTAGAAAATTGCGACCTTTCGTTCTTTTAGCATCATTGGCTTATTTGGGGTTTTATAAAGGGGGGTGCCCATGTATGATAATGAGTATGGAGAACTCTATGCTCATTATACTTGGCAAAACTGTAAAGTGGACTTCAATCGTATTGTTCGTTTCACTTCTCCCTCTAACCTATTTCTTCGGAAAGATTTGGTGCGGTTGGCTCTGTCCTTTAGGGGCACTTCAGGAGTTTCTATCTGCAAGTTCTAAATTTAAGTTACTTCAGAGTAACAAAGCTCAAAGGAATCTGCGCTATCTAAGAGTCTTCTTTTTAATAGCCTTTATCGTTCAAACTGCCATTACACAGACTTACTTATGGGGGAAAATTGACCCATTTAAGGTGGCATTTAATCTGACTGCAAGTAATACGACAGGGGTAGTCTTACTTATATTATTATTTGTAACTTCGATACTGATTTACAGACCTTTTTGCAGGGGTATGTGCCCTGTAGGACTTGTTTTAGGGTGGGTTACAATGATCCCCGGAGCGAAGAAAATTACTAAAAAAGAGGCTTGTATAGATTGTAGATGCTGTAGTAACGTCTGTAAAACAAAAGCTATTGTAAATGAGAACAATAAAACCATATTAAATGCTCAAGACTGTATTGTATGTGGGGATTGTTTTGGAAGTTGTAAAAAAGATGCATTATGTATAGTAAAAATGAAACAATAGGACGGTATATAGCAATACTGCTATTCACTATTACGATATCTACCCCTCTATTTTCACAATGGGAGTGTCGTACACAACTCTCCCCTCACCTTAAACCCCTCTTTAAAAGTGACATTTATTGGGCTTCTGAACTTACATTAGGGGTTGGATACCTCAATAACAATGCTCTATTAAATACAATGGGATTTGTGGGTTTCGATTACTCAAAGAAAAAATCAACAATTTATGCCGAGTTAGGATATAAGTTTTGGGATAGATATGATTTCAATATCGATAAAAACTTCTATAAAGGGCAATTCGGGATAAGAGAACTATTTTATCAGTATAGGGGAGAAAAATGGAGAGTTACAGCAGGGGTCCAAACTGCCTCTTTTGATGATTTCTATCTCCTAAATGAAAGGATGTTAGGGGTTAACTATAAATACAATAACAACGGATGGAGTCTTAATTTCAATGGTGGCTCAGTAATAAAGGGGTTTGCAAGAAATGGAATCTTCTGCTCCGTTGGGTATCTTTATGACATAATTCCCGGAAGGGATTTACCTCTACTTGGGAACGCCCCCGGGCAGACAAATTTTGCTGGAGCCACATTTACATTCAACCCCTCAAAACACAAGAGTTCAAAGGCAGCCACCACAGATGAGTTCTCTTCATCTGAATTTGACTCTTTCTCCTCAGATGAAACCCCTAAAAAAAGTTCCATTAATCTTGAAAACATAGGGCTGGTTACCTACTCTGAGTTTGGTGGTTGGGTAGATAATCCTCTCTTTGCATCAGGACTTTTTCTTAATCTGAATCTCCCCTTAAAAATAGTTTTAAAGCCGGAGCTTCTATATCAACTCTCTAAGGGGAATAACGGTCTTATTTACACTATTGCTTTAGAAAAAGGGATGACTCTTAGTAAAAGTAAAGCCTCTTTGGGTGCCAAATTTTTAGGGATGTACGCTATCGACCCTCTTGCCAAACCGATGAACTCATTTAGTAATATGTTCTTGGGTGATGTGCTAAGATTGGATGCTCGAGATATTCCGATGTTCCAAGTAAATGGCAAAATCTCCTTCCCCTCTATAAGATTACATATAAAACTCCAGCACTCCGCCTCCATAGCAGGAAAAATGAGGGAGACAGATATTGAGTTTGGAAAACGCTTTGGAAAAAACATTCAACTTATAGCTATCGGTGGATATGTAAGTAGCGATAGCCATAATATAAATACATCATTAGGGAGAATAGAGTTTAGATTCTCCTTCTAACAGTTTTAACGACAACTATTTTATGGACAACAAACTTGAAAGACGCGAATTTCTAAAGAAATTTCTTCAAGGCGGAGTAGTATTAGCAAGTATGCCTCTTCTTAATGCTTGCAGTAAAGCTTGGTCGTCTAAACGCTATGTGGTGAATAGAGACGAATGTATAGGGTGTGGGGATTGTCTTAGTGTCTGCTTCTACAATGCAATAGAACTCCCCAAAAGGAGTACCTATTACCTCGACAAGGAAAAATGTACAAGCTGCGGAATGTGTAAAGCGGTCTGTAAGCCTAATGCAATAAATATCTCTTCCGTTGAGTATAAAATAGAATCGGAGAAGTGTACTAATTGTGGAGTTTGTCTCCCTTTCTGCGAAACTAACGCTATTAATCTATCGGTTAAAAACATTAAATACACCATCAACTCCGTAAATTGCGTTGGATGTGGGGATTGTATTAAGGTTTGTAATACCCAGGGAAAAGCAATTTCTTATAGCGTGGCAAACTATACTGTTACCCGTAATAAATGTAGAGGATGTACCTCTAACTGCGCTCCCGTCTGCCCTGTTGGTGCTATAACTTTGGTTAATAATAAAGCCTATATTAACACTAACCTCTGTACCAAATGTGGAAAATGCCTCCCTGCTTGTCCACATAGTGCCATTAATAAAGCAATGGTTACTATAGACCAAAATAAGTGTATAAAATGTGGAAAATGCCTCCCTGCCTGCACTCATAATGGGATAAATTATAGTGGTGAACCACAAAATCACCCATCTATAATAGAGTTGGACAAATGCACCCGATGTGGCAAATGTCTTCCTGAGTGTCCTGAAAAAGCAATAATGGTAATACACCCTCCCGAATACCATGATCCTACTCTTGATATGAGTAAATGTACAAGCTGTGGAAAGTGTATAAAGGTCTGCCTCGAGGATGCTATAACGAGAGATATAGAGATAGCTCATATCCAACAGAAAAACTGTTATCAATGTGGTAAATGTGAAACTATCTGCCCGGAGGGAGCTATTTCCTAAAAGTTACTTAGAGGCTACCTGAACCACATTGTCGATAGCAGATATTATAGGATAATAGGCGTTGTCGTCCAAAGGTGAGTATCTCCCTATCAAAGCCTTAGACTGAGTAATGAGTAACTCTTTGGAGGTGTTCCACTCTTTTGCGGTATATTTTATATTGTGTTGACTCAAGTACTCCTTTAAGCTGAGTTCAATATTCATCTTATCAAAGAGTGAGTTAAGAGAGTTCAAATCTTTGACTTGTTTAAGTTGGGCTCTATATCTATCTGCCATATAGCTACTAAATTTAACTTGTAAAGAGTAGCGTGTTACTTTTACAAATAAATTTGAAAATCCTGTAGTATCCATAGGAACAAAGATATCGGGAATAATGCCACCTCCTCCATAAACCAATTTACCTTTTGGAGTTACATATTTTAAAGAGTCATTTTTAGGAATACTGTCCGAATCAGTAAGCTCTCCATGTTTATACCTTTCATAAATGTCATAACTATAGTCCTCTCCTTTTACCGTATATGGCTTTTGGATGCATCTCCCTGTGGGGGTATAAAAACGGGCTACTGTAAGACGGATACCGGAGTTGTCGGTAAAATTAATAGGCTCTTGCACTAATCCCTTACCAAATGAGCGCCTCCCATAAATGTCTCCTCTATCATTATCCTGAATCGCCCCTGCGAAAATTTCACTTGAGGAGGCAGAACCCTCGTTTAATAGTACAGATATTTTAATATTTTTACACCTCCCCTTTCCGTCTGCCTTAAACTCCTCTCTGGCACGATGTTTTCCCTCCATATAGACCACCATCTCCCCTTTTTCAAGAAACTCATTTGAGAGAAGTAGTGCCTGATCAAAATATCCACCTGGGTTATCTCTTAAATCGAATATTAGCTTAGTCATCCCCTCTTTCATCATCGGGACTACAGCCTTGATAAATTCGTCATGACTTGTACGGGAAAACTTTGAGAGTTTAATAAAACCGAGAGTATCGTTAATCATATATGCGACATCTACAGATTTTACTGTTATCTTCCCCCTCTCTATAGAGAAAGGGACAGTATCATTTCCACGTTTTACTGTTAAATGAACTTTTGAGCCTGACGGGCCTCTCATCATTCCCACCAAAGAGTCTTGCGGAATCTCCACACCGGCTACCTGCTTATTATCTACCTTAATGATACGATCTCCCGAGAGAAGCCCAGCCCTTTCAGAGGGTCCACCAACCACTACGCTGATAACTACTGCTGTGTCCTCGGGAACATTAAAAAGTATTCCGATGCCGTCAAACTTCCCTGCTAAATCCTCATCAGCGGTTTTTAATTCTTGAGGGGGAAGATAGATAGAGTGTGGATCTAACTCTTTAAGAATAAGAGGGATAGTCTTTTCGGTAATGGCAGGGTAATCTATATCATCTACATAGTTCTTCTCTATCTGATTGAGAATCAAAGATAATTTGTCCCATTCATGAGAATTTACCCTCAGTCGTCTCTCTTTTTGAAAATCGACATATTTGGTTATTAATGCACCTGTCATCAAAAAGATAAGTGCCCAGATTAAAAAATGGAGCCTTTTATAATTCATTTTAATATTTACAGATCTCTATACCTGCCTTTTTTAATAATTCCAAACCATCGGCTATTCGATATTCATCACTATAGACTACTCTTTTTATCCCTGCCTGAATAATAAGTTTGGCACATTCAAGACAAGGAGCCGCAGTTACATAGAGAGTAGCTCCATCGCTACTATTATTAGATTTAGCTACTTTGGTAATAGCATTTGCCTCAGCGTGAAGAACATAAGGTTTGGTTCCTCCATTTTCATCTTCACATACATTCTCAAATCCTGCCGGGGTACCGTTGTAACCATCAGAGATAATCATTCTGTTTTTAACAATCAGGGCTCCTACCTTTCGTCTTTGACAATATGAGTTGTTAGCCCATACTTTTGCCATTTCCAAATAACTTTTATCGAATTGCATCTGCTTTTCACTCATAGGTACTCTATTTTTGTCTCTGATATAAATATCTCTTTATACTCCTCTTAGGGGTCTTCTCAAACTCTTCGGGGAAGAGCTCGACAGAAGAGATCTTAAGATAGTTCGGAGAGTTTGAATTCATCTCCTTAACACTATTATTAAGTTCTTCTAAAAGCTCTTTTTTAGAGAGTCCGTCTGCTTCAGCCTGCTCCATATCGGGATATATAAGAGCTACCAATAAATCGTTATCCTCTATAACAAGCGATTCCACCACATAAGGCATATTATTTATTTCACTCTCAATCTCCTCAGGATAAATATTCTGACCCGATGCTCCTAAAATCATGCTCTTCGAACGTCCTTTAATATAGAGGAAGCCATCATCATCCATTACACCAAGGTCACCTGTCTTAAACCACCCATCTTCTGTAAAAGAGGCATCAGTAGCTTCTTGATTTTTAAAGTATCCAAGGAAAACATTAGCACCCCTGGTCAATATTTCACCCGGGATATTCTTAGGATCGGGAGAATCGATTTTAATCTCCATACGAGGGGCAGCTTTTCCGCAAGAATAGAGTCTCAACTGATCCCAAGGAGCATAAGAGATAATAGGTCCACACTCTGTCATACCATAACCAACAGTAAATCTAAATCCTATTTTCTTAAAAAACTGCTCTACTTCTCTGTTAAATGCCGCACCCCCTATTATAACTTCCGAATAACGTGAACCGAAAGAGATATCAAGTTCAGTGCTTATCTTTTTATGAATCTTCTGATCTATTATGGGAAGATTTAAAAGTATCTTTAAATCTCTCCTATTAATCAGAGGCATAAGTTTTCTCTTGTATATTTTCTCTATTACCAAAGGAACCGAAATAATAACATTAGGTTTAACGTTAGCGAAAGCCTCCATAATAATCTTAGGGGTTGGGAGTCTCGTTAGGAAATGAACATGCGAGCCGACACACATTTCGAAAAGAAATTCAAACATCATCCCGTACATGTGCGCCATAGGGAGCATTGAAACACAGTGAGATGCATTGTCCATTTGGGGCTGTACCTCTGCAGCAAAAAGAACGTTGGATAGTAGAGAACGATAAGGAAGCATCACCCCCTTTGAAAAACCGGAAGTCCCGGATGTATAGTTTATTATAGCTAACTCATCTGAAGAATCTTCATAGTAATTTAAGTTTTCAGGTTGAAAACTACGAGGATATTTTTTTCCAAAAAGTTCATTTAGATGATCGCGTGTTTCGAGAATTTTATCATTATTAGCATAGAGAATAGAAAAATTGGTCATTAGAATAATGGCATCTAAATCAGGCATCTGAGGTTGCGAAAGCCCCTCCCAAATCTCATCACCCACGAAAAGTATTTTAGCTTCAGAGTGATTTACTAAGTGATGAATATTGCTCGATTTAAATTCGTGCAATATTGGAACGGGTACCGCTCCATAAGTTAGTGAAGCAAGGAAGGTAACTCCCCAGTTTGCTTGATTCCTTGAGCATAGAGCCACTCTATCACCCTTTACAAGCCCGCATTCGCTGAAAATAATATGTATTTTTTCTATTCTTCGCGCTACATCCCTATAGTGAAGGGTTACACCATTATAGTCCGAAAGTGCAGGGCAATTCCAATTAGTCTGAAAGCTACGTTCCAGAATTTTGTTCAAAGATTGATTAATGTTCATGTCCATAATTAAAAGGTTTGAAGTTTACACAAGTGCGAATATAGTCCTTTTTTTGAAAGCAATTCACTATGAGTCCCTCTTTCTACAATTTTCCCAGACTGTAAAACCACAATTTGGTCAGCATGTTGAATGGTGGAGAGTCTGTGCGCTATTACGATAGAGGTTCTATTTTTCATAAGTTTTAATAGCGCGTCCTGAACAAGTCTTTCGGATTCAGTATCGAGAGAAGAGGTAGCCTCATCGAGAATAAGTATAGGAGGATTTTTTAAGACCGCCCTCGCTATTGCAAGACGTTGTCTTTGACCTCCTGAGAGTTTAGCTCCACGATCACCTATATTAGTATCATACCCCTGGGGCATCTGAACTATAAACTCATCTGCATTTGCAATGGTAGCAGCTCTAACTACATCCTCCTTAGTTACCCCCTCCATCCCGAACGAGATATTATTATAAACTGTATCATTAAAAAGAATCGCCTCCTGAGTTACTATCCCCATCAGAGAGATTAAATCTTTTAGATTATACTCCCTTATATCGACACCATCTAATAAGATAGAGCCCCCCGTAACATCGTAAAAGCGTGGTAACAAGTCTGCCATAGTCGATTTTCCCGCCCCTGACGGACCGACTATTGCCACCATTTCCCCTTTTTCAATAAGCAAATCTATATTCTTTAAGACTGGCTCACTCGAATACTTAAATGAGACATCCCTATACTCAATCTCTCTATCAAATGTCTCTTTTCTTAGAGCTTTCTCTCTGTTTTTAATCTCCGGATCTGCATCGAGGATGGCAAAAACTCTCTCCCCTGAAACTAAACCTCTCTGAACATTTGCGTATGCATTAGCAATAGATTTAGCAGGTTCTAGAACCCTCCAATAAAATGCAATATAGACAACAAACTGAGGGAGCGTCATCCCTAATTCTCCGCGAAACTGTAGCAACCCCCCGAAAAATAATACAGCTACTGCCACCGATATCCCCAAAAACTCTGAGAGTGGGGAAGCCATCTCCTGACGGGTAAAAATAGAACGACTTACCGATTTATGCTCCTCATTGGTCTTTTCAAAGCCATCCCTTACATATCTCTGGGCGTTGAAAGCCTTAATAATACGTGCCCCTGAGATAGCCTCCTCGAACTGACTTATTATCCTCCCCATAAGGGATTGGGTAATAGTGGCTCCCCTTTTGAGTTTTCTAGTAACTCCCCCTATAATAAATGCGGAGATAGGGAGTGTAATTAAGGTAACCAATGTCAGTTTTGGGGACATATAAAAGAGTCCTATCATAAAACCGATTATGAGTAGCGGGTCGCGAAAAAGTATATGGAAACTACTCGCCACACTATTTTGAATCTCATTTACATCATTTGAGATACTCGAAAGAATATCCCCTTTTCTTTGGTTATGATAGTATCCGATATGGAGTTTAGTTATCTTATGAAAGAGGTCTTTTCTAATCCCTTTCATAATATAGGTCTTCATATTGACCAATATCTTCTGCGAAAGGAAACGGGTGAGATTTGCAAGAAAAGAGGCTATAATAATAAAGATACAGACGAAAACAAGACCTTTAAGCACCCCGTTTGTAGCAATAATCTGGGTTAGGTAATATTGGAAAACTCCCTTAAAATAGTCAGCAGAGAGTGAAAAAGCGGGGATTGAGGAGTAGGTCTCTATAGAGTTAGGATCAAATAGGACTGTAAGGAGAGGATTTATTAAAGCATAGTTAACTATCCCGAAAATAACAGAGAAAATCGAGAGAAAAAGATAACCTGGCCAGAAGCGGCTAAATGGTTTGGCGTAGGATAATAATCTTTTGAATGTGCGCATATTATTCCTCTTTTACTGTTTCGAAATCAACGTATTGCCCCATATCCTTTTCTACTACCTTCTCTTTTGAGGAGGTGTCGGATGAGATATAAACCCCTTCTTTCCGTTTACGCTCCTCTTTTTCCATTCTTCTTTGGTTAGCTCTTAGTTTTCTCCTTGCCCATAATACCAACATAACTGGGACTAAGGAAAAAACCAAACTCATAATAATTATCGCCAAAAATATATTTCCTAAAAAAGTCATACTCTGATAATTAAGGTTTTTTGAATGAGCCTGTAGCCAAATTTAAAATCATCTCTTTATCTTCTATGGTAGTTACGATAACATCACTATCAGAGTTAATTTTTATCTCGGTCTCAGGTTTTAATCTCTTTTTCTTGGTAAAGTCAGCAACAATCGCACCACTCGAGTTAAAAATTTTGGTTTGATATGGGGTTCTTAAGACCCAGTAACGACTGTTTCCCACCTTTAACAGCTCCGGGAAACTCCTAATCCTCTCCTCAGTGGTAATAAATGTCCAATTAGGAATTACCTTGCCTTTAACATCATACATCCCTATAGTATTGTCAGAGTGAAGACACATGACTGAGTACTCTCTGTTTGAAGAAAAATCAAATACCACGGGACCGAGGGTTATCTCTTTTTTCAAATCAACAGGGAAATAGGAGACCCATCTCCCTAATCTGTCAAGAAGGTAAAGTTTAGAGCCGGAAGCAAATAGCATTTGCATCTTCCCGTTTTTGAAAAGATCTATATTGGAAACATTCCCACATAGTTTTCCGTCAAATGGAATAGTCCAAATCCCTTTTTTATTTTCATCTAAAAGTCGGAGGGAATTGTTGGGAAGTTGCTCTAAATAATTGGTCTTCCCAGTGATAAAGTTAGTTATAGCAAAAGGTCCTGAAGGGGGTATAATAGGAGAGTTATCCATCTCCACCACATCAGTAGTAGATTTCTTTAATGAGGGGAGCTCTGTAAGGTTATCAGTAAAGAGAGAAGACCAGACCTTAATCTTACCTGATTCAGGAATGATTTTTACTGTAAAAAAATTAAAATTATGTTTCTCTATCCCTTTTACTATATAATCAGAGTATTGGGGCTTAATTATTAGCGCAATAGAATCTTTGCAACGAGAGAGATTAACTACTCCAGAGAGTGAGACACTTCCTTTGCAACTTGCCGCGGATGGGGTTTGAAGTAGATAATTCTCAAAAGAGAAGAAGTTTTCACTATTTGCAAAAGAGGCAAAAAGTTCCACAGCTCCTCTGCTCCCGATAACCATCCAATTGGAGTTCATACAGAAAAATTCATCGGAAGTGGGGGTAAAAAAATCCCCAAGTAATGTCGGTATGTATCCGCGATACTGAAATTTATTGACCTCTCTTTTTAGATCTTTTACTGCACTGCTGTTTTTTATTTTAAGAAGGATTACCACCTCATTTCCCTCTTTTACGGGGAGTGCTGCTTTGGCAATCTCCTCAACCCCAAGAGAGAGAAACCAGTTGAGGGGAGAGAGATCTGATCCAACCCCTTTTTTTGCCATGGCATTTAAGTAGTTGTAATTATTGATTTTTTTCCTAGCCTCAAGGTAGGATTTATAACTCTCTATATAGGCTTTGTCGCTATATAGGGGTAAGGTAACCACATAATTTGTATTATATGGAAGAACTCCAAAGACTTTACTCTCTTTAGGTTTCTGGAGTTTAAAAATATTTGAGAAGTTCGCCTCATCTTTAACATTAAGCAGACTCCCCTCTCCGAAGAGATAATTTGGAGTTACATCCAGGTTAAGCATCATCCAGTTGGAAAAATTACTGAAAAAATCGGCATAACCAAGGAATCTTGGAGTAATGGTCCCGGAGAAAAGTTTACCTACATTTTGATTGGATAGATGAATGGATGAAGCCCCGGATGTCATCTCAGACATCTTAATAAATAGCGGATTATCCTTAATAGAGGTATCCCCTTCAAGGTGTCTTATAGAAGACTCAAGAATAATAATCGAGGAGCTTGCAAGAAGGAAATTTCCGTAAATAACAAAATTTATATCAGGGACTATAGACCTATTAATGATATTGTCACCATATTTCTTATGTGTAATCCCCTCACACTCCTTTGAAAGGGTGTTTAGGAAAGAGGCCTTGTCTATAGTCTGTGGGAGAGAGAGGACAAATAGGAGTGAAACTTCATTCTTACTTGAATAGTGTAAAGAATAGAGTGCCCCCCATTCATCTGAATCTTTAGGGAGAAACGAAATGAAAGCGAACATCGAACTCTCTTTATGGTTGATGCCCGCTTTCAAATCGGAAAGTTTATTAAAATCATAAATCATTATGGCATCCGATGGGACAGCAAGTAGTGCATCCATACGGGAGTCATTAATGAGAACAGTTTCCTTTGGAGAAGAAAAAAGATTACAGAAAAAAAAGACTATCGCTCCTAACGATAGGAAAGAAAATATTAAGCTGAGTAATAGTACTTTTTTATTCATCTCACAGACTAAAAGGGTAAATCATCCTCTCCACCATCGAGGTCTGCACTGTCGAGAATAGGAGCAGCAGGGGTATTATACGACGAGGGAGCATCGGCAGATTGGGCTGTGGAATTAATATCCGCCCTTTCTAATTTCCAAGCCCTTATGTCAGTGTACCACCTGCCATTATATTCGCGAGACTCTATATTGACAGAAAATTTAAGTAAATCTCCATCTGCGAATTTTGATAATTCATCTACTTTATCCTGTCCCCATACATTAATACATATCTTCTTGGGGTAGGTTTCCTGAGTCTCTACGATGAATTCTTGTTTGCTCCAAGGTCCTCGAGCAGTAGCCCCCGACTGAATAGGAAACCTCCTATCCAGTCGAGCTACGATTTCGAGAGACATACCCTATTTCTTTTTTGGTTCAGCCACAACGGGTTCAACGTAAGTGAATACTTTTACAAGCTCCACTTCGAAAATAAGAGTAGAGTTTGCAGGTATAGGACCGTTAGGATTGGAACCATAACCTAACTCTGCAGGGACATAAAGTTTTATAGAACCCCCCTCTTTTGCATATAACAAACCTTCTCCCCAACCGCGAATAACTGCATTAAGTGGGAATTTAACTGTATTTTCAGGATCTTGTTTATAAGAGGAGTCAAATTCGGTTCCATTGATAAGAGTACCTTTATATTTCACCTCTACTGTGTCCTGAAGATTAGTAGGAGCGGCGCCTTCGCCCTCTTTTACCACCTCATACTGTAAACCTGACTCGGTAGTTACAACTCCCTCTTTTGCTTTGTTCTTTTCTAAGAAAGCTGTCCCTTCGTCAAGATTTCTCTTAGCTACGAACTCCATTCTCTTAGTAAAATACCCTTGGATAAATGGCATAACCTGATCTTCGCTTATTTTCAAAGTCTTGTCATTAAGCATATCCTTAATACCTTTCATCATCGAAGCATAATCCAATTCTCCGAAATCTGAATGTTTAATAGTACCCGCACTCCATACTCCTAAAGCATAACTTACAGAGTCAATAGTTGCTGATGTAGTTTCAGGCATTCTGTCGCCTTTTTTGTACTTTCCTCCGTTACAAGAGGTTAGAGCCAATACCGCTACTAGAGATAAAATGGCCAAATTTTTAATTGTTTTCATGAAATTATTTTTAAAAAATTAATAATTGTATTTAATTATATTAATGTTTCCTCTTTTTTTGTCTCGTTTTAACGACAGGCTCTGTAGTAAAATATATAGCCGCCAACCCAAATAGCGCTGAAATAACTGATGTTAATATAATCGCCACCTTCCCAATATTCACATACTCTATTTCAGTAAAAGCCAAATTATCAATAAATATGGCCATTGTAAAACCTATCCCTGCCACCACTCCTAGAGCTAAAATTTGTTTAAATTTGGCTCCCGTCGGAAGCTCGGCAAAATTAAATTTGACTGCAAAGTAACTAAATAAAAAGATACCAAGAGGCTTCCCGATAAATAATCCTAAAAAAATTCCAATTCCTATAGGGTGAGAGAGTGTAGAGAGGAGCGAACCTTCAATAGCTACACCTGCATTTGCAAGAGCAAATAGGGGCATAATAATAAACGAAGAGAGGGGGTGCAACATCGTCTCAAAATTATGAATCATAGGGGAAATTTTATCTATCTTACTCTTCATTCCTTGAATGATGGACATCTGTGTCGGATTTGCTAAAACCTCTACCTCACGATTACTAACCTCCTTAAATGCATCCAATAAGCAACACATTCTAACTTGAAACCTCAACTCATTCAAAGAGGTCTTTGAAGGAATCAGGGCAGCAAGTATCACACCTGCAACTGTAGCATGTACGCCTGAACTATAGATAAAATACCATAGGAATAATCCGGGTATTATATAAGCTACCATATAGCGGACTTTCATCCTATTAAAAATAAAGAGAACAATTACTACCACCAATGCAGAGAGGAGATATATAAATTGGATGTCATGTGTGGGATAGAAAATGGCAATTACAAAGATGGCTCCTATATCGTCAACTATGGCTATAGCAGTTAAAAAGACTTTAAGAGAGGTAGGACACCTCTTTCCAAGTAGCGAGAGGATTCCGATTGCAAAAGCAATATCAGTAGCCATAGGGATTCCCCAACCTCTTTGATAAGGGGTACCATTATTAAATATAGTATAAATTAATGCGGGAACCAACATCCCTCCAATAGCAGCAATGATAGGGAGTGCTGCCTTTTTTGAGGTGGAAAGGTCTCCAACTAAAATTTCCCTCTTTATCTCAAGCCCCACAACAAAGAAGAATATCACCATCAGACCATCATTAACCCATTGAAGAAGGGGCATTTTAAGGGAAAAATCACCAAATGTAAACCCTGCCTCTATATCCCAAACCCCCTGTAAATGGCTAATTGAAGGGATATTGGCAACAAGGAGGGAGATAACCGCACATGCTAATAAAATAATTCCGCCGGTGGACTGATTGTGAAGAAATCTATTTAAAAATGTTATGAATCTGTATCTATTATTATCTTTCATTAAGGTATCTTTCATCAAACTACAAAGATAGTAATTAATCTCTATTATTTGAAGCAAAAAGAGCAAGTCTATAGAGAATACGAGCCCCTACATTTGCATCCCACTCACTTTCTGCCGAAGGAGCTACTTCACATAGATCAAACCCGATAATTCGCTTTCCTGCACGGATAAGCGAATATAGTAGATACTCCGCCTCTGAAAAAGATAACCCACCGGGAACGGGTGTCCCTGTTCCGGGACAATTATCAGGGGTAAGGGAGTCAATATCGAAACTAATATAGACTTTATCAGGGAGTGTGGCAATAATTTTCTCACAAATAGAGCCCCAATTCTCCCCTTCAAAAAGTCCCCTTTTAAGTGCAATATCAGTAAATGCAATGATTCTCGAATCTTGTTCGATAATATCTCTCTCGTCAAGGCAATAATCTCTAATCCCAACTTGCGTCAATCGGGAGATTTGAGGTACATGCCGGAGAGAGTTATACATTATCGAGGCATGAGAAAATTCGAACCCTTCGTAGCTCTCGCGCAAATCGGCATGTGCATCTAAGTGGAGGACTCCAAACTCGTCGTGCACCTCCCCTAAGGCTTTTATAAGTCCCAATGGAACACTATGTTCCCCCCCTACTACACCCACAATTTTCCCCTGAGAGAGGAGTTTTCTGGACTCGTTATATACATAAGAATTTACCTCCGCAGAAGCCTCGTTCACAGCAGCAGCCTCATTGCTCAAAGCCTCCTCCGGCACCCCCTGTTCAAGTTTTAAAATTATTGCCTCGACCTTTTTTCTTGTTTTGGAGTTCAATGCTTCAACTCTTTTTGGAAACTCTGCTGTACCTATTTTAACCTCCCATGCCTTCGGAATCCTCTCGTCGAAAAGGTCTATCTGCACAGAGGCATCAAGAATCGCTTTGGGTCCTTTGTGGGTTCCGGCTCCATAAGAGACTGTGGAGTCCCAAGGGACTGAAATCAATACTAATTCTGACTCCTCAATAGAATATGGAAATGCAAAATAATTGCCGTTGGGGACACCTATCATATTAGGATTAAAACTCTCCATTAACCGATCCCCTCCCTTAAAATATCGTGAATATGAATAAGTCCCACATATCTCCCTTTCTCCAAAACCACCACTGAAGTTATCTGATGTATCTCCATCATCTTAAATGCCTCTACTGCCAACTCATTAATATCTATGGTCTTAGGGGACGATGACATAATATCCTTAGCAACTAATGTGTCAAGAGGGAGACCCCTCTCTAACATCCTCCTTACATCTCCGTCAGTAATAATCCCTTTTAGGTCTTCATTTTCTCCAAGCACTACGGTGGCACCAAGTCTATGTGAAGAGATGGTAATTATGGTGTTCTGAATAGTTTCATCTTCTTTAACAAAAGGGCGGTTTGTTTTATCAAACACATCTGCCACACACATATAAAGCCTCTTTCCAAGGGAGCCTCCGGGGTGGTTTTTGGCAAAATCTTCAGGAGTAAAATTCTTTAACTTGGAAACCGCAAAGGCAATGGCATCTCCCATTACCATCTGTGATGTAGTGCTGGAAGAGGGGGCTAAATTGTTAGGGCAGGCTTCTGATTCTATAGGTATATATATTACATAATCTGAATGTGTTGCGAGATAAGAGTGTTTATTAGAGACCATCGAAATAATGATGTTCCCTTTTTGTCTTATAAATGGGAGTAACTTCTGCACCTCAGGAGTCTCTCCGCTCTTAGAGATAAAGAGAATAATATCATCTCTCCCTATCATTCCCATATCACCATGCGCTGCATCTGTAGAGTGCATAAAGACAGAAGGGGTACCTGTTGAATTACATGTTGCAACTATCTTTGAGGCTATAATAGCAGACTTCCCAACTCCTGAGACCACAACTCTCCCTTTACAATCTGCTATAAGTTTTATGATTTGAATAAGACTATCATCAACAGAGCCAAGCAAGTTATTAACCGCCTTTGCCTCTTTTTGGATAACATCTGATATTGTCTCTTTTAAATATTTTTCTGAAATATTCATAAAAATTTTGTAGAAAATAAACTAATTGGTAACTTAGAGCCACAAAGGTAATAAATATGAAGATTACTTCGGAAGATTTGCATCATAAATTAAAAGAGTTTTTTGGCTTTGACTCTTTCAAAGGGCAGCAAGAGGAGATCATTTGCAACCTTATTGCAGGAAACGACTCCTTCGTCCTAATGCCAACAGGTGGGGGGAAATCTCTATGTTACCAATTACCGGCATTAGTTATGCCGGGCACTGCCATAGTTATCTCACCACTGATTGCCTTAATGAAAAACCAGGTAGATGCTATACGTGGTTTTATTTCCAATAAAGAAGGAATAGCACATTTTCTTAATTCATCTCTTAATAGGGCTCAAATTCAAGAAGTTAAAGATGACCTCCTTTCGGGTGTCACCAAGCTTCTTTACGTAGCTCCGGAATCCTTAACCAAGGAAGAGAATGTACAGTTTTTCAAACAACTAAAGATCTCCTTTTATGCTATTGACGAAGCACACTGTATCTCTGAATGGGGACATGACTTTAGACCTGAATACCGTAGAATTCACCAAATAGTAAAAGAGATAGGGATGGCACCTATTATAGCACTCACTGCTACAGCTACCCCTAAGGTTCAGTTGGATATCCAAAAGAACCTCTCTATGACTCATGCAAAAGTATTTAAAGACTCTTTTAACAGAAGTAACCTTTATTATGAAATACGGGATAAATCAAACCCTAAGAGGGATATTGTAAAGTTTATTAAAGAGAATGAATTTAAGTCGGGGATTATCTATTGCCTTAGCCGAAAGAAAGTTGAAGAGATTGCAGAATTTCTTAATGTAAACGGAATTAAATCTCTTCCATACCACGCAGGGATGGATGCTGCTACACGTTCAGCGAATCAAGACTCGTTCCTAATGGAGGAGGTTAATGTAATTGTTGCCACGATCGCTTTTGGAATGGGAATAGATAAACCTGATGTAAGATTTGTAATACATTACGATATTCCCAAGAGTTTAGAAGGGTATTATCAGGAGACCGGTCGTGCCGGCAGAGATGGAAAAGAGGGGCAATGTATTGCATTTTACAGCTACAAGGATATACAAAAACTTGAGAAATTTATGCAGGGAAAACCTATCTCCGAACAAGAGATAGGGAAACAGCTTCTGCTGGAGACTGTCTCTTATGCCGAGTCAAATAGATGCCGCCGTAAAATACTTCTCCACTATTTTGGGGAGGAATATACAGAGGATAATTGTTGTAACTGCGATAACTGTCTCCATCCTAAGACCCTTTTCGATGGTCAGGAGGAGATGCTTACCGTAATAGAGCTTATTACCTCCATGAAGGAGGATTTTAAGGCTGAACATCTTGCTAATATACTGGCCGGAGTCTCTAACTCCATAATAAAATCTTACAACCATAATAATCACGAACTCTTCGGAATAGGGAGAGATAAAGGAGTTAGATTCTGGTTAGCCGTTATAAGACAAGGGCTTATACTTCACCTGCTTGATAAAAATATTGAGAAATATGGTCTTATCTATGTTACTAAAGAGGGGGAGAACTTCTATAAAAACCCATATACCATTATGCTTGCTGAAGATAGGGAATTTGTCGAAGGGGAGGACGATGACGATGGTGATATAGTAATCGGGAACACCAAACAGAGTGGAGGCGGTGGCGACCCTACTCTATTCTCTATGTTGAAAGAGGTAAGACGTTCACTCTCTAAGAAATTAAATCTCCCGCCATTTGTTATTTTTAATGATAACTCTCTCGAGGACATGTCTATAATGTACCCTATTACACTTGATGAGTTAAAGAACTGTCAAGGAGTTGGCGATGGTAAGGCAAAGAAATATGGGAAGGAGTTTATTGAGCTAATAGATAAATATGTAAAGGAGAACGAAATAGAACGTCCTGACGATTTCGTGGTTAAATCAATAGTAAACAAATCTGCCAACAAGGTCTATATCATTCAGAATATAGACAGAAAGGTGGGGTGGGAGGATATAGCCGATGCAAAACATATGGAGATACTCGATGTAATAGAAGAGGTGGAGGCTATTATAAACTCAGGCACTAAACTGAATATAGATTACTATATCCGTCAGTCTGTAGATGATGATAAAGTCGATGAAATATATGATTATTACAGACACATTGCTGCTACAGACTCTGTGGTAGATGCCCTTAAGGAACTTGGTCCTGACTTTACAGAAGAGGAGGTACGTTTAGTTAGAATTAAGTTTATGTCTGAGTTAGCAAATTAGTCTGTCACAGGGTACTGTTTCTCATTCCGCCACCAAGTAATCTGCCTCTTGGCATAACGTCTGCTATTTCTTTTTATTAGAAATATCGCCTCGTCTAAGGAGATAGTTCCATCTAAATAATTAAAAATCTCTCTATATCCTACTGTTTTAAGAGCAGGCCGGTTTTTATACTCATATAGGGATTGCACCTCTTCTATTAGACCTAACTCTAACATTGTATCGACTCTGCGATCTATCCTTTCATATAACTCTTCTCGTGGTCTCGAAAGAGATATTTTCTCTATTTCAAAAGGGCGTTCTCTCTTTCTGTTGGACTTAAATGAGGAGAATTTTTTTCCTGTCATTAGGGTAACTTCTAAAGCTCTGATTACTCTCTGGGTATTAGCTATATCTATCTCATTATATGACTCCGGGTCTAACATTTTCAACTCTCTTCTTAGTGACTCTATCCCCTCCTCTTCCCCCCTTTTAGTAAGGCTTCTCCTTAGTTCCATATCAGTCTCAGGGAAATCATCTAATCCATAACAGAGAGCATCAACATAAAGACCGGAACCACCTACCATAACTAGTCTGTCATGCTTACAAAACAACTCCTGAAGGAGATTAAGTGCCTCAACCTCGTATTTACCGGCAGTGTAATGCTCTAAAACCGAATGTGAGAAGATGAAATAATGTTTAATCTGTTCGAGTTGCTCGTGTGATGGGGGGGCAGTCCCTATCTTCATCTCTTTATAAATCTGTCGAGAGTCACAGGAGATAATTGGAGAGCCATACTCCCTAGCAAGTCTGATACTATAATCAGTCTTACCCACCGCAGTAGGTCCAACTATTATTGTTAATTTTTTCTGCATTTAGATCAATTAGATGTCTCTTCCCCCTCTGGAAGCTCCTCCTCTTCGAAGAGGTCATCCTCAACCTCATCCTGGGGCGATTTGGGATTAAGGGCTCCCCCCATATCCCCATAATCTTCAAAATCCTCATATTTGTCTGAAAACTGATTCGGATTACGCCCCTTCTCAGCCATCAATCGGGGATAAGATTCTCTTACATTAAAAACTTCTTCCCCTATATAACTAAGAATAATATATCTCCCTGAATTAAGGTTAAAGAGGTAGCGAAGAGTTGTCTCCCCCTTTTCAAATGTCTTTTGTAAGGTAACAGAATCCATTGAGCCATCCCCCATATCGAAGAGACCATATTCGCTGCATAACACCCCATCCTTATCGTAACCCTCAAACATAACCATCTGATCAGGAGCAAAGCCAAGATCAGTCCTGATGAACTCGTGTAGCCTATAGAGTTTCATCTCCGCTTTTATCTCATACTCTCTCATAAAAATTTTATTAGAGGGGAGAGTTGCCCTATACTTTAGTATCATATTACCTCCTTCTTATGTTTAACAAAAACTCGATGGTGTCCCTCCCATCAGGGTAATCATCTAATTTTGGTCTCTGAGCGACACCAAAGTTACGAAATATTTTTTGAATATGTTCATCATTAACCTTGCAGAACTGAACAATCTCCTCACTAGATAAAACATTATATCCAACAACAGAGAGGGGATGAGAGAGTTCGTCTGTCTCCATAAAAATCAAAGGGTCACACTCTAAGAATATTTTACCCTCAATAGTACTCAGAGCTCTTTGATATAAATAGGAGTTCCTAAGAAAATCCTCATCAATAGACTTTTTTTCTCTCTCTACAGCTTTTAACACTCCTTCGAGGAAGGAGTAATTAGTAAGGAGCAAGTGTGTAACACTCCTGCATCCCAGCCCATAATAGAGTGTGATATCCTCTGCCAAGGCATTGCATTGCCCTTTTGACAACTTTCTCTCTATCACTGCAACACTCGTTCTACTGCCACGAATTAGCTTCGGAATGGTCGGGTATTTTTCATTGAAGTAAGAAGAGGAGGCATCGCCTCCCATTGTAAGGAGAGCATCTAATGGTTCTAACTCAAACTCCTCTGCGGTGCAATACTTTATCCTCTGAACAAAGGGTGAAAGAATTGTAGGAAGGAGAAATTTATCCTTCGAGGAGAGTTTTACCACTGCATCTGCACCGGAGGCAAGAACACATAGGAGGTCATGAAAACCCACAAGAGGGATATTGCCTGCCATAACTATTCCTACCTTCATTGCCCCTTTTTGAGAAAAAAGAGAAATCGGAGGAAGTTCATATTTTTCGAGCCAGGGGATAATATTTTCAGCAGACAGGAACTCCTCTGCTATTGTTTTTATTGCCCTTAGCTGCATATAGCGCGTAAAAGCCGGATTTGCAGCCGCAGAAAGGGCTACCGCTTCATCTAACGACTTACAGACAAATTCTCCGCAGAGCCACTTTTTAAGATTGTTTCCGATTGAAATCATATTACAAAGTTAACATCCTACGACCATTCATCCAATATTTTTTTTAACTTTGTTTTCTGAAATGGAGAACAATACTAAAGACTGCTACAAAAGCATTTCAGCCCTTTCTAAAGGTGTTTACCGAGATAAAGGGAGCAAATTTCTCTCTTTTGCATATCCCGTCGAAAGCGAGGCGGAAGTTAAGATTATTTTATCGGGGGTAAAGAAGGAGTATTTCGACGCAAGACACCACTGCTACGCCTATAGGATAGGCTATTTAGGTGATATCTGGAGATGTAATGATGACGGAGAGCCCTCTTCTTCAGCAGGGAGACCGATTTTGGGGCAGATTCTTTCAAATGAATTAAGCGACATTTTAATAATTGTGGTGAGATATTTTGGGGGGATTAAACTTGGAGTTCCGGGACTAATCAAGGCATATAAATCTGCCTCTTCAGATGCCATAACTAATGCTGAAATAGTAGAAAAAATAGCTACTGTACCATTTAACATCAGGTTCTCATACGAAAAAATGAATGATGTGATGAAAGGACTTAAAGAGATGAATATACTCCCGTCAGACCAATCTTTTGACCTAACTTGCTCTATAAATTTACGGGTAAGGATGCGTGATATTGAGAGATTTAAAGAGACCATGGAGCAGTTAGCAGATCTTACTGAAATAACTAACAACTAAACATTATACATAATGCAAAAGAGTCTAATATCCATTCAAGATTTCTCGAAAGAGGAGATTCTTCATATTCTCAATGTCGCCGCGGAGTTTGAGCAGAACAAATCCCAGAACATCCTGAACGACAAGGTTATAGCCTGTATCTTTTTTGAGCCATCCACTCGGACAAGACTAAGTTTTGAAACAGCATCTAATAGATTAGGAGCAAGGGTAATAGGGTTCCCTGATGCCGGTAACACGAGTGTAAGAAAAGGGGAAAGTCTGAAAGATACCATAAAAATGGTCTCTAATTACGCAGATCTTATAGTAATGAGGCACCCTTTGGAGGGGAGTGCGAGATATGCCTCTGAGATCTCATCAGTACCTGTAATAAATGCCGGAGATGGAGCAAATCAGCACCCATCTCAGACACTACTTGATCTCTATTCCATTTATAAAACACAGAATAGGATAGAGAATATAACTGTCAATATGGTTGGAGATTTAAAATATGGTCGTACCGTTCACTCCCTTTTACACGCAATGTCCCATTTCTCCCCCTCATTTATTTTCACCTCTCCGGAAGAGTTAATGATGCCTCACGAATATAAAGATTACCTTACTCACCTTCATATCCCTTTTGATGAGAGTACAGACCTAATGGAACATCTTAGTGCCACAGATATTTTATATATGACCAGAATTCAGCAGGAGAGATTTACAGACCCTATGGAGTATGAAAAAGTTAAAAATGTATATAGACTTGAAGCCTCTATGCTTGAGGGTGTTAAACCCACTATGAAAGTCCTGCATCCACTACCAAGACTTCAAGAGATAGCAAATGATGTCGATGACACCCCTTACGCTTACTATTTTAAGCAGGCAGAGAATGGTGTCTATATAAGAATGGCGATTATATCATATTTACTCGGAAAAAGATAAGGAGAAAACATAATGGAAATAGTAAGAAAAAAGATGCAGGTCAGTGCCATTGAGAATGGGACAGTGCTTGACCATATACCCTCAAAACAACTTTTTAGGGTAATAGATATTTTACAGCTTCAAGACTCGAATAATCAAATTACTTTTGGGATTAACCTCGACAGCAAAGATTTGGGCAAGAAGAGTATCATTAAGATAGCAAATCGTTTTTTCAGAGATGATGAAATTAACAGAATCGCATTAATTGCTCCAAAAGCCACCATAAATATTATTAAAGATTTTAAGGTGGTAGAAAAAAAGGTTATCTCTATTCCGGAGGTTATAATTGGAATTGCCAAATGTATGAATCCAATGTGCGTAACCAACAATCAAGATATAGAGACTAAATTTCACACCATCGTTAATAAGGAGGAAATCGAGTTACAATGCTGCTATTGTGAAAAGATTACTGATAGCAAACACTTAAAAATCGTAAGCAATAAGAGATAAAAAGGTTTGATTCTATTATTTATTTGTATATTTGAACTTTATTTTGAAACCATTTAATAATTTTTAAGCATAATAATTTTTAATACATGAAAACAGCTCACAATTTTAATGCAGGACCTTGCGTATTACCAAAGTCCGCTATCGAAGCATCTATCGAAGCTCTCAAGGATTTTAAAGGGACAGGAATGTCTGTTATTGAAGTTTCTCACCGTAGCAAAGAGTGGGAGGCGGTAATGGAGGAGTGTCGTGCACTTTGGAAGGAACTATTAAATATCCCTGAAGGGTATTCAGTATTGTTCTTAGGAGGTGGTGCCTCTCTCGAATTCTTATATGTTGCTATGAACCTTCTTGAGACAAAAGCAGCTTATCTTGAAACAGGTGTATGGGCTAAAAAGGCTCTTAAAGAGGCTAAAGGATTAGGAAATGCTTATGCTCTCGCCTCTTCCGCCGATAAAAATTTCAGCTATATCCCTAAAGGGTACGAAATTCCTACTGATGTAGATTATTTCCATATTACCACTAATAACACTATCTATGGAACAGAGATAAAAGAAGATATGACCAGTCCGGTTCCACTAGTAGCCGATATGTCTTCTGATATTATGAGTCGCCCTGTGGATGTTAGCAAATATGCTCTTATTTATGGTGGTGCTCAGAAAAATGTTGGTCCTGCCGGTGTTACTTTCGTTATAGTTCGTAATGATGTTTTAGGGAAAGTTTCCCGCTATATCCCCACTATGCTTGACTATAGAACTCATATAGGAGAAGATTCTATGTTTAACACTCCTCCTGTATTCTCGATTTTCGTAATGTGCGAAACTCTAAAATGGGTTAAGGCTCAGGGTGGACTTGGTGTTATGAAAGAGAAAAACGAAAAGAAAGCTGCTCTTCTTTATAATGAGATAGACCGCAACCCTCTATTTGTAGGGACTGCTGCTAAAGAAGACCGTTCACTTATGAATATCTGTTTCGTTATGGCTCCCGGTCATGAGGCTCTTGAAGAGGAGTTCATGGCTTTTGCTAAGAGTAAGGGTATGGTAGGTATTAAGGGACACCGTTCAGTAGGAGGATTCCGTGCTTCCACATACAATGCTTGTCCTGTAGCATCTATTGAGGCTTTAGTTCAGTGTATGCAAGATTTTGAGAAACTACATAAATAATAAATATCATGAAAGTTTTAGTAGCAACAGATAAGCCCTTCTCAAAAGTGGCTGTTGATGGTATTCGTAACATAGTAGAGAAAGCAGGACATACCTTTGCAACCCTCGAAAAATACACAGATGTTAATCAATTTTATGAGGCTGTGGCCGATGTGGATGCCCTTATAGTTCGTTCCGACAAAGTTACCAAAGAGGTTATCGCAGCAGCTCCCAAGTTAAAAATAGTTGTTCGGGCAGGGGCAGGTTTTGATAATTTAGACCTTGCGGCTTGTACTGCTCGCGGTATAGTTGCGATGAACACACCCGGACAGAACTCCAACGCTGTGGCTGAATTAGTTTTATGTATGATGATTTTCATGCAGAGAAATCAGCTTACCCCCGGAACAGGTTCCGAACTTAAAGGTAAAACCCTCGGTATTCAGGCTTATGGTAATGTGGGTCGCCTAGTGGCAGGACTTGCAAAAGGTTTTGGAATGAAAATAATCGCTTTTGACCCCTTCGTTCCTGCTGATGCTATCCAAAAAGATGGAGTAGAGGTTGCTACCTCTCTCGAAGAGTTATATACCAAATCAAACTTCGTCTCTCTCCATATCCCTGCTACCGAACAGACCAAGAAGTCCATCGGATATGCACTCGTTTCAAAGATGCCCAAAGGTGGCTGTCTAATAAACACCGCCCGTAAAGAGGTTATCAATGAAGAGGAGTTACTAAAAGCTCTAACTGAAAGAGAAGATCTTAAATATATAACCGATATCGCTGCTGACAATCAAGCTGAACTTAATGAAAAGTGCGGTTTGAGAGTATTTGCAACACCTAAGAAGATGGGTGCTGAAACAGCCGAAGCCAATGTTAATGCCGGACTTGCTGCTGCAAATCAGATATGCAAATTCTTTGCAACAGGAGACAAAACATTCCAAGTTAATAAATAAAAGTATCTATGGTAAAAGTTAAACCTTTTGCGGCAATACGCCCACCAAAGGAGATTGCAAAAGAGGTAGCTTCTCGTCCCTACGATGTTTTAAACTCTGAGGAGGCTAAAGCTGAAGCGGGAGAGAAGTCTCTTCTCCATATTATTAAACCTGAAATAGATTTTGATCCCATTGCGGATGAACACTCACAGCCTGTCTATGACAAGGCGGTAGAGAATCTCAAAAAATGGATTAAAAACGGTTGGCTCGTTCAGGATAAGAAAGAGTATTATTATATCTATGCACAGACCATGGAGGGTCGTACCCAATATGGTATTGTCCTTTGTGCAAACACCGAAGATTACCTCTCCGGTAAGATTAAAAAGCATGAACTTACTCGTAAAGATAAGGAAGAGGATAGGATGATCCATGTCCGCATTCAGAATGCAAATGTAGAACCTGTCTTCTTTGCATACCCTGACGATGCCGAGATTAATGCGATAGTTTCAAGTTATACCTCTAAACCTGCAGAATATGATTTTGTAGCAGAAGATGGTTTCGGACATCATTTTTGGATTATTGACAATGATAAAGATATAGCACGTATTACTGAGCTTTTCGGTAATATACCTGCTTTTTATGTGGCTGACGGACATCATAGAACTGCCGCTGCTGCACTTGTAGGTGAAGAGAAACGCCGTAATAATCCAAACCATACCGGCAAAGAGGAGTATAACTACTTTATGTCTGTGGTATTCCCTGAAAGTCATCTAAAGATTATCGATTATAATCGAGTTATCAAAGACCTCAACGGAATGACCACTTCAGAGTTTATTAAAGCTCTTGAAGCTGATTTTGAAGTAAAGGAGATGGGTAAAGAGATTTATACCCCTGCTGCTCTTCATAATTTCTCTATGTATATAGATGGTAAATGGTATTCTCTTACTGCAAAGAGTGGAAGGTATGATGACAATGACCCTATAGGGGTCCTTGATGTTACTGTCCTCTCTGATCTTGTTTTCGACAAATTACTCGACATTAAAGACCTTCGTACCTGCAAAAGAATTGACTTTGTAGGGGGTATTCGTGGTCTTGGTGAACTAAAGAGAAGAGTCGATTCCGGAGAGATGGCAGTGGCATTTGCCCTCTACCCTGTCTCTATGAAACAGTTAATAAACATCGCAGATACAGGTAACATTATGCCTCCTAAGACCACTTGGTTTGAACCAAAACTCAGAAGTGGTTTGGCAATTCACAAATTGGATTAAAAAATATGAAACCAACTTTAGTAGTATTAGCCGCAGGGATGGGGTCCCGTTACGGCTCATTAAAACAGATGGATGGAGTGGGTCCTAATAATGAGGCAATTATCGACTATTCGATATATGATGCCATCAGAGCAGGATTCGGAAAGGTAGTCTTTGTAATAAGACACTCCTTTGAAAAAGATTTCAAAGAGGTATTTACTTCCGAGCGTTTTGGAGGAAAGATAGAGGTAGAGTTTGTATTTCAGGAGTTGGACTATCTTCCTAAAGGGTTCTCTATACCAGACGGGAGAGTTAAACCTTGGGGGACAAATCATGCAGTAATGATGGCAGTATCTGCTGTTACTACCCCCTTTGCAGTAATCAATGCAGACGATTTTTATGGACGCGAAGCCTATAAAGTACTTTGTGATTACCTTAAAACTCTTGAAGGGAAAAAACACCATTATGCTATGGTTGGTTATGGGCTTAAAAATACACTCTCCGAGTTTGGCTCCGTCTCTCGCGGAGAGTGTAAAGTCGATAAAGAGGGGAACTTAGTCTCAATGGTAGAAAGGACTGCCATAGAGAGGCTTCCTGACGGAACTGTAGCATATAAGGATGAATCTGGAACACACCCGATAGATGAGAACATTCCGGTCTCGATGAATCTGTTCGGTTTTACACCTGACTATTTTGAAGAGTCTGAAAGACTTTTTTCAGAGTTCTTAAGTAACCCCGCAAATATGTCAAACCCGAAAGCCGAATTTTTTATTCCACTTGCTGTGAATGCTCTTATCTCATCCGGTAAGGCTAAAATGAAAGTACTATCAAGTGATGCACGCTGGTTTGGTGTTACTTACAAAGAAGATAAACCAGAAGTGGTCTCTAAGATACAGAAACTTATAGACTCTGGTGCATACCCTGAAAAACTATGGAGTTAAGGGACTAAAAGATCACTAAAACTTCGACTGTAATTTTATTGGAGTTCATCTCGTCTTCTACTCGTAGTTCGGGATAACTCCATTTTTCTTTATAGAGCTCACAATCAACCCTTAAAACGGAAGTGAGTTTTTTAACTTCAAAGGCAAAAGCAGTCCCTACAGTAAACCTATTCGCCCCCACCCCATTTTTTAACGGGTCATGACTCATTGTATCCCACCTAAGAGCTGTGATTACCCTCTTAAAACAATTGTTTCTATTGATGGGAAAAGAGTAAGCACCCTGAATATAAGTAAGAAAGAGGTCGTCTGAAGTATAGTAGTTATGACGATTCATAGCTTCTGCTTCGATTTTA
Organism: uncultured Muribaculaceae bacterium; assembly: GCA_964432305.1. Taxonomy (GTDB): domain Bacteria; phylum Bacteroidota; class Bacteroidia; order Bacteroidales; family UBA932; genus CAYSND01. The sequence goes on from CAYSND010000004.1 coordinate 31,682, forward strand.
AACTTGGAGTTTTCATATCGACAATCCCCACCAATTATCATATAATCCATCTCATTTGAGAGTGGGTATCTATAAAATTTGGCAGTGGTTCTAAAACCCTCCATTGATCCGAAAATAACTCTTCCTGAATATGCAGGATTATCCCTCCAGACAGGACTGTTAATGAGATTACCATTAGAGATGGATAGTTGAAGAAGTATGGGAAACCCTTTCTCTTTAAGGAGAAACTCCCCTGTTACCCCTATATCCCTGCTTGGGGAGATATATTTACCGACAAAAGGGCGATTAGCAAACATTAATGCATTTGGGGAGATAGTATAGTCATTATAAATAGGGACATGACTCTGTCCTAACCTAAAAGTGATTCTATTAGTAGGTTTAATTATAGCATTTAGATCAAGAACAGAGAACTGACCGTTCGAACTTAACTCCACTTGTACTCTATACCCTAAATATTTGGAGACACCACCTGAAAGCCCTAATCTTGAATTTCTTACAGAGAATCTCCCCTTTCCTGAATCGGTAGATATCTCATATTTGGTCTTTAGTGTTCCATCATATTTGATAAAATAGAGAGAGTCTTTAGTTTCTTGGTCTTTCACCTGAGCAGAGAGGGAGAGTTGAATAAACAAAAAAGGTAATAACAAGAGACTTTTTCTCATAATATCGGTATTTTAAAGATATGTTGCAAAACTAATAAAAACCTCGATAACCAATAAAAAAAACTAATTTTGCACTGTTTATATAAAATAATATGGTATCTAAACGGTCTCTTTTACTGATAGCAGCATTTGTATGGTCTATTGCCGGTGGTATTTTATTATATAGAGGTGCCGCGGGGATTCTCTTTTATGGGGAGCATCTCTTTTTAAAATTTACCATAGGGTTAATCGGAGGTGTGGCTTTCTTTTTATTGTTATTTAAGAAAATTTCCGGGAAACATATCCGAAGAATCGAGACAATGGAGAAAGACAGGCTCCCTTTTTACTCCTTTTTTTCTCCAAAAGCCTATATAATGATGATACTAATGATATCTCTTGGAATTACAATAAGGAAGACAGGAGTTGTCCCATTTGAGTACCTCTCAGTTTTCTTCGTTACCATGGGATTACCCCTATTTCTTTCGGCACTCAACTTCTTACGCAGATTTTTGACTATATTTGAATCTGATATATAAAAACAATATGGGAAATTCAAAGGTATATTTTACAGATGTCAAAACGAGTGCTAAATTTCCGCTTGTAAAAAAGATGGAGAGTGTGGTCACCGCTGCCGGTATTGAAGGGATAGATTTCAATAAGAAGTTTGTAGCCATTAAAATCCATTTCGGGGAACCGGGGAATTTAGCATTTCTGCGCCCTAATTTTGCTGCGAAAATGAGCGATATGATACGCTCCTTCGGAGGCAAGCCGTTTCTAACTGACTGCAACACACTCTATTCCGGAGGGCGTTCAAATGCTGTTGACCACCTGAAGAGTGCCATGGAAAATGGATATAACCCCATTTCTGCCAAATGTGATATTATTATTGCGGATGGACTTAAAGGGACTGATTATAAGGAACTACCAGTTGAAGGGGGAAAATATTTCAAGAAGGCAAAAATAGGAGCAGCGATTGCTGATGCAGATATTCTAATAACAATGAGCCATTTTAAGGGGCATGAACAGACAGGGTTCGGCGGAGCATTGAAAAATATAGGGATGGGGTCTGCAAGTGTGGGGGGAAAACTCGAACTCCACTCCTCCTCCAAACCTGTTATCAACAGAGAGAGGTGCATAGGGTGCAATATTTGTGTTAAGTATTGTGCTCACCATGCAGTTACCCTCGACACTTCGAAATTAGCAGTAATAGACTATGAAAAGTGCGTAGGGTGTGGACAATGCGTTGCCTTATGTCAGTTCAAGGGGGCAGTGGTCAAGGATTGGGATACCTCGGAGGTCCTTAATGCGAAGATTGCGGAGTACTCCAAAGCTCTCCTTAATACAATGCCAAGTTTTCATATCAATTTCATTCTTAACGTCTCCCCTAATTGCGACTGCTGGAGTTTCAATGAGGAGGCAATTGTCTCCGATATTGGGATTGCTGCCTCTTTTGACCCTGTTGCACTTGATCAAGCTTGCGCAGATCTTGTGAAGCAAGCACCTCTTACGAGGAGCTACCGACCCTCTTCGGAGGAAGGGAGTGGAACTCACATTGCGGAGCATCATTGTCATGAAGGAGAGTGCTCAGATGGGAAAGAGTATTGCGGAGAGGATAAATTTCAAATGGTCCACCCCGACACCAACTGGAGGTTCGGTCTTGAATATGCGGAGGAGATCGGGATAGGTTCCAGAAAGTATGAATTAATCAAGGTTTAAGATAGATGAAACAGTTAGCACGATTTATTTTGTTTGTTTTTGGAGGGGCGTTATTAATAAATTGCTCTTCTAAAATACTCCCCACTAAAGAGGTTTTTTCTGAGGAGATAAAAGCTATCTCCTTTAATATCAGACTTAGCCCGAATAACCAATTCGATGGTGAAAATAGCTGGTTCTATCGGAAAGAGGCTGTACTTAAGATGATTAAAAAGGAGAATCCTGATGTTTTCGGGGTTCAAGAGGCTATCTATCGTCAAGCCAAGTTTTTAGAGGACAATCTTAAAAGTTATAGCAAATATGGTGTTGATAGGGATGGGGGGTTAGAGAAAGGGGAAGCAGAGTCCTGTGCTGTTTTTTATAAAAAAGAGAGGTTTAAACTTATAAATTTCGGCACCTTTTGGTTAAGCCAAACGCCTGATAAGCCCTCTCGTGGCTGGGATGCAGCCTGTCATAGAGTGGTAACATGGGTGCATCTTAAAGAGAAAGAGGGGGAAGGGAAAGAGTTGTTTTTTATGAATACCCATTTCGACCACATGGGGGAGGTGGCAAGGAGAGAGTCAGGGCTCCTTCTTGTCAATAAGATAAAAGAGTTAGTGCCGGAAGGGGTTGCCCTTATAGTTACAGGGGATTTCAATGCAGAGATAACCTCTCCGATTATGGAGCCGATAAAAACCGCTCTACTCTATGCAAGGGAGAACTCTCCCCTCACCGACTCATTTGGAACTTTTAACAACTGGGGAAAAGCCAATGAGGGGTATATCATCGACCATATCTTTTATAAAAATTTCACCCCCATAGAATACCGCACCATCAAAGAAGACTACGGAGTCCC
>CAYSND010000005.1:0-28340 GCA_964432305.1 uncultured Muribaculaceae bacterium
CTTAACAATGTGGTCGATATGGATGCTATTATCGAGAGGGGGAAAAGGTTTAATAAAGAGATGAGAGATCTCGATGATATCCAGTGTCAGATGCGTAAAGTAGGGACTGCCCACCTTATGGGGGTTATGGAGAAGTATGACATTCTTCCGGTGATGAATTATAAATATGGAGACCACAAGGATTGTCCAAAAATAGATATGGAGGTTTGGAAGACCTGGTTTACTCAAGGGATTCCCGACGGGTGCTGGATTGGGTGTGCGATGCAGTGTGCAAAGGGGGTCGATAATTTTGAAATTATGACCGGTCCATATAAAGGGCAGAAAGTTATAGTTGACGGGCCTGAATATGAAACTGCTGCAGCTCTTGGTTCCAATGAGGGAGTTTTTGACCCAAGAAATATTATAGAACAAAATTTTTATTGTGATACATACGGAATTTGCACAATATCATGGGGAAATATTGTAGGATTTATAATGGAGTGCTGGGAGAATGGTATTTTGAACAGCGACAGAACAGGGGGGCTCGATTTTACCTGGGGGAATGGGGACGTAGTTCTTGAATGTATGCATCAGTTGGCAAGGGGAGAAGGTTTTGGTCTTGTTGCAGGGATGGGTGTTAAGAAGATGAAAGAGATGTTTATCAATAAGGGGTGGGGAGATGCTAAGTTCCTTCAGGATATTGCCATGGAAAATAAAGGGTTAGAGTATTCAATGTATATCCCTCGCGAATCTTTGGCACAGCAGGGGGGGTATGCAATGACCAATAAGGGACCACAGCATGATGAGGCTTGGTTGATCTTTATGGATATGGTAAACAATGCGATTCCTACTTTTGAAAATAAGGCGGAGGCTCTTCACTATTTCCCTATGTTCAGAACTTGGTTTGGTTTAGCAGGGTTCTGTAAACTCTGTTGGAACGATGTTGAACCTGCCGATAATGCTTTGACAAGCGAGCCCTCTAAAGTACCTGAGCATGTAGATAACTATGTGACAGTATTTAACGGTGTCACGGGTATGAATATTGATAAGGAGGAACTTATTAGTATGTCCGAGAAAGTCTATAATTTCCAGAAGATATTTAACATCCGTATGGGGTATGGTTTGCGTAAACATGATGCTCAGCCTTATAGGGCCTGTGGACCTGTTACTTTTGAAGAGTATCTCTCACGTGAAGAGAAATACGATAAACAGCTTCGTGAGACTGTCGGGCTCGATCCCACTAAGATGACTCTCCAAGAGAGATATGATGCACTCCGTAAATATCGTGAAGAGAGGTATGAATCCCTTTTGGATGCTGTTTATAAGAGACGCGGCTGGAATAACAATGGGGTACCAACTATAGATTTTCTTAAGAGAATAGGGATGGATTTACCTGAACTTGTCGAGGTTGTTGCACCATTACAGTAGTTTTCGAGAGATTGGTCATATTTTAATACTGAATCGATAATCTTAACCCAATATTGAATCAATAGTACCATGGAAAATCAAGATAAAACACAACTTCCTCCTTGTGAGGACTCAAACTCCTCGAGTTATTGTTTTAATTGTATCCACAAAGAGGTGGAGATATGTAATATTTATAGACTTGCCATTAACGACTGTACCCTCCACAATCTACGTGGTAGAGAAGAATGTCCCTATAAAGTCGAAAGATAAATTCCGAGAAAAAAGGGACTGTTTTCTTTGGCTATAAAAGTTGAATAAGGCGGATACCATTTTTGGCATATTCGGAGAGGGTTTTCTTCTCTATAACTACTTTTCCCTCCTTCTGAGATGCATGAATAAAGTGGAGTTTACCTTGGTGCCAATATGCAAGTGCTACATGGGAAATATCTATCCCCTCAAGACGGGTTACAAAGCAGATAATATCGCCGTTTTTAATCTTATCCTCATTTTGTTTGAGTAAATTGGGCTTAATGTAAAAAAATGGTGCTTGAGCCTCTATCTTTTTCTCGGCTTTAGCGATTAGTCTTACAAGTTCCGGAGAATTTTTAAGTTGTTTATAGGATTCTGGATGAGTAGACATATATGAAAATTTCTGATCGATCTTCTCTCCATATCTACGACTCATCTCTTTCATAATGCCATATTTGGAATTTTGTAGAATCCATTCAGAGGTATAATGTATGCGGGAGGCATATCCATCCACAACTCCGTTCCTATATCTAAGGTTAAGTACATTATTACAATAAAGGGAGAAAGAGGGGGTAGCGTGAACCACTTCGTTTGAAGTTTTAGCAGAATTGTCGGATAAGCTCCTAATTGATGATAAATCAATCCCTTTTGCTGTGAGTGCAAGGGCGGTGCACATCTCCACAAAAAGGATACAGTCGGTCTCTCGTAGATTTATGGTTAGCATCTCCGGTTCCAACTCCAATGTTCCTGCAACGTATGGTGTACCAAGAAAACGAAGGGCAATAGAGGTAGTAAGTTCTGAAATAGGAAGATCCACTTTGTCTGCTGCAAAGTTGAGTGCCTCTTCACATATCTCCTTATCCTTAGCGGTGAACCTTATATCTTGTCCATTTAAAGTGCTGAATGTAATAAGAGTTATTGCTAAAGTTAGATAATATCTGAGTAATCTCATATTGTTTTTAAATTTGCGTGTAATTTCTAAAAAAAAGGTGAGGCTATAAGCCGAATTCTGTCTCTGATCACTCAGGTCTCTATCATTTATCTAAGCAGTCTACCCCCCGACATTAGACGAGCAGCCATTATCGGTATATTTGACCTTGCAGGTTGTAGTGGCATACGAAAGAGATGTCGCCATACTCTCACCGTGGGCTCTTACCCCACATTTTCACCCTTACCCCAAAAGGGGTGGTTTTTTTCTGTTATGCTCAACGTAAACTTACGCCTACCTGTGCTTTCCACAGTACAATGCTCTTTCCTGTCCGGACTTTCCTCCACTATGCAAGCATAGCAGCGATAGAGTGCCTCACCTTGGGCACAAAGGTATAAAAACATATTCTATATTCTCCTTTTTAACCAAACAAAGTTTGGTGTTAATGGCAGATATGGCGGGAGATGGAGCGTTTCATGGAGGGGGAGAGGTGGCACTGCTTATGACACTGCATATCGAGATTATAGATACGGGCAACGCAGTAATTAGAGTGTGTACATTCGCTTGCCGTGACTTCTCCTGTACGAAGCTTATTTATAAAGTCAGTATCGTGGATAAGGGGGCGTGCCATGGAGACAAATTCAAAACCAGCAGAGAGTATCTTATCTATTGTCTCCATAGAGTTGACTCCACCTACAAAGATCAAGGGGAGTTTAAGGGATTTGCGAAATCTTATAGCATCATCAAAGAAGTACGCCTCTTTAAATGGCTCATTTTTAATCATAAGGCGACCAAATAAAGCGATACCTATTCTTAGCCACCAAAGTCTTCTCCAAGGCATATATCCGTAGAGGGCACGCATTGGCATCCCTCCACGCATAACATACATAGGGGCACGGCTTACAAATCCTCCTGATAGGACAAGTGCATCTACTCCAAGTTCTTCAAGCCTTAAAGCTATTTTTATACACTCCTCCACACCTACTCCTTTTTTAAAACCATCTGACGTGTTTATTTTAACAATAACAGCAATATCTTTCCCTGCAACCTCCAAAACTTCCTTTATGACCATCTCCATGAAAAGCATTCTATTCTCTAATGACCCGCCGAAGCTATCTCTACGGCGATTAGTATATGGTGAGAGGAATTGAGATATAAGATAGCCATGTCCGGCATGAATCTCCACAGCATCAAATCCCCCTTTTTTAGCAATATTTACAGCTTCACCAAAGCTTTTTATAATCTCTTTAATCTCATTTTCATGTAGACCATGAACAAAGGTGGGAGAGTAGATATTAAAACCCGAAGAGGCTCCTACAGGTCTTTGCCCACAGAAACGGCGGTGGGACATATTTCCACAATGCCCTAATTGGATACAGGCTTTTCCTCCGGAAGCGTGTATGGAATCTGTCAGTTCGCGAAGTCCGGGTATTATCTCATTTCTCATCCAGAGCTGATTTTCAAAGGAGAGTCCGCTTTTGCAGACAGCAGCGTAAGCTACAGATGTCATCCCTACCCCTCCCTTCGCTAATGCTGTGTGATAATCTATTAGTTGCTTGGATGGGGCATGCCCTGGAGCCATCCCCTCGTAAGCTGAAGCACGTATGACACGATTTGGTATCTCTATTGTCCCTATTTTATATGGTGTAAATAATTTATTCATTTAATAGATAAATGGTATAACACGCTTACGTTTTAGTTTGGTAAAATCCTCACCAAACTCTTCGGTGTATTTTTCATAGAGGGAATTTGCGCGTGGTGCAAGGTTTGCAAATGTCCAGATACAGAAGAGTGCTCCGGGGAGCGACCAAGTGAGTATAGCAAATCCAAACCATTCTGTAATCTCCCCAAAGTAATTGGCAGAAGAGACATAACGGAACATCCCCCCGCGTGGGATATAATGTTTGGAATCCCCTTTTTTACGAAGATTTCTAATTATATGATCGGAGTGGAGGTTTACAGACATCCCAAATATAAATATTAAGGTGCCTACAATGAATTGTGGAGACAAAAGCCATTGAGTGGTGTAGAACTCTCTCGAATAGAATGGTGGTGAGGAGTATATAAAAAGCCAAGAACCTATTAAATAAACATTTACAAGATTAAAACAGATCCCCATTATAATAACTGAAATTGGCATTTTGCTCCTCCCTTTTATAAGAAAAGGGAATATAAAACCCCTTTGAAAGTAGTGGACTAAAAAGAGGAAGGTCATTATCTTCACTGAGATATTTGATTCAAGTCCATATATTATAAAGAGTACGAGCATAGAGACAAACACAGGGAGTTCCATTATTATCCAACCTATTCTATTAGGGATGTCAGGTCCCCACTTTCTATCTCTAAGAAAACCATATCCCACTTTTACATATTGCAGGACGAGGTATACAATGACTGCCAGAACAGTCATTATTTGGAGAATAATCCGATAGGTATCGGGTAGTTGAGAGAATGTTGTTTCCACTAAGGTTTAAGTTTAATTATTATCTGAAAAATGAGGGTTTCTCCATTTTTTCCCTCCACGAAAAAGGAGTTATCTGAAGGGGATGATAAATAAAGGTCAATATTATCGTTAATGCGAGTTTCATGCGAGAAATTAATTTGGAACTCTGCAATCTCCCTATTAAGGAGAATCTCTGCCGGAATGCAATCCAAAGCCCATTCTAAATATTTAGCATTATTAGTATGCAGATTCATATCTAAGTCGGAATAGAGAACGGTATGTTTTCTGCAAAACTCTAAGTTTTTAGGGGAAATTAACTTTTCACATGTCTGTGGAATGGCGTCTCTTCTATTTATAGAGTCATTTGCGAGTACTCCGAAGATATTTTCGGTTCGTTGCATTCTACGTGTCTCTAAGTTAATTATAAGCCACGAGCTTGTTGAAAGAATAAGAGGAGAACCCTCTTCAGATTCTAAGATAAAATCTCTTATAGCGAAAATCCCATTCATTCCTTTATGCCAAGTGGTCATAGAGACCTTCTCTTGCCATTTGGGTACCCTTTGAAAGACAACTCGCTGTCTCGAAAGGACCCATGCATAATTCTCTTTTATTAATTGGTTATATCCGAACCCTAATGTATTTGCGTGATTACTTGCAGCTTCCTGAGTGGAACTTAGGAATGAGTATGCCTTGTAGTTTTGTTTTGGATCTACCTCGGTAGTATCGACTATAAAGTTTTTTTTCAGACTATTCATCTAATAAAAGTATCTATTTAATCTTGCAAAGTTAATAAATTTGCCATATATTTGCATCCCCGTAAGCCGAATCTTAAAAATCAATCTTATGTCAGCAAAATATGTCTTCGTTACGGGGGGAGTTACTTCTTCATTAGGCAAAGGAATTATATCAGCCTCATTAGCCAAACTTTTACAGTCCAGGAACTTAAAGGTTACCATCCAGAAGTTCGACCCCTATATTAATATCGATCCCGGGACCCTAAACCCTTATGAGCACGGTGAATGTTTCGTAACCGAAGATGGTGCTGAAACAGATCTTGATCTTGGTCATTATGAAAGATTCCTGAATGTCTATACCTCCAGGGCGAATAGTGTTACCACAGGGAAGATTTATAAATCCGTTATTGAGAGGGAGAGAGAGGGGGCATATTTAGGGAAGACCGTTCAGGTTATTCCCCACATTACCGATGAGATTAAAAGAAGAATGTTACTACTTGGTAAAACAGGTAATTATGACGTAGTTATTACTGAACTTGGAGGAACAGTGGGTGATATAGAATCCCTCCCCTATATAGAGGCAGTACGACAAATTCAGTGGGAATTACCGGATGAAGACTGTATTGTAGTCCATTTAACGCTTGTGCCATATCTCTCTGCTGCAAAAGAGTTAAAAACGAAGCCTACTCAACACTCCGTTAGGATGCTACAACAGAATGGGGTTCAGCCAGATATTATTGTTTGTAGGACAGAGAGACACATTAATCAAGAGATAAGAAGAAAAATAGCATTGTTCTGCAATGTTAAACCAAATGAAGTTTTCGAATCAATAGACGCTAAAACCATTTATGAAGTCCCTATTCTTATGGAGAAGGAGGGGCTTGATGATGTGGTGATAAAGAAGTTTGGTTTTAATAATCTCCCTGAGACAAATCTCGAGAAATGGAAAGGGTTCTTAGAAAAATTGTTCCACCCAAAATATGAGATAAGAGTGGCACTTGTAGGGAAATATGTAGAACTTCAGGATGCCTATAAATCAATATTGGAGTCATTTATCCATGCGGGTGCTGCCAATGAGTGCAAAGTGAAGGTGGTTACTATTCAAAGTGAGTATCTTACTCCGGAGAACATTGATGAGAAACTTGCCGGTATGGATGGAATTTTGGTTGCCCCGGGATTTGGAGAACGTGGAATCAACGGGAAAATACTCTCTGCAAAATATGCAAGAGAGAACAATATTCCTTTCTTTGGAATCTGTCTCGGTATGCAAATGGCGGTAGTCGAGTTTGCACGTGATGTAATGGGGATGAAAGATGCTGCTTCTACAGAGGTGAGTGCCAATACTAAGGAGCCTATTATAGATTTAATGGCATATCAGAAGACTACTATCAAGAAAGGGGGAACTATGCGCCTCGGAGCTTATACTTGTGTAATCGAAAAGGGAACACTTGCTTATAGTATATACGGCAGAGAGACTATTCAGGAGAGACATAGACATCGTTATGAAATTAATGAAGACTATGTGACAAGGTTAAACAAGGCAGGAATGAAGAGTAGTGGTATTAATCCCGATACAGGTTTGGTGGAAATAGTTGAACTATTATCACACCCTTTCTTTATAGGAGTTCAATTCCATCCGGAATTAAAAAGCACTCCCGAAAATCCGCACCCAATTTTCGTTGCCTTTATTAAAGCAGCTTTGAAACAGAAGGGGTTAACCAAATAATCTCTTTTGGAACGGTTATTGTTTATTTATGGGATATGATTACACTGAGGATTATATTTCTTTTGATTTTGTTAACTACAAATCTAAGCGCAGAAAATATAAAAGATACTGCGAGTGATAAGTATATCACATATAATGCTGTTGCTCAGAATCAAAAAGGGATAAGGGAGTATAGTTTTAAAGTCGAGGGGACATATCCTCACGATGGCTCAGCGTATACACAAGGTCTTTTCTTTTATAAAGGAGTTCTTTACGAGAGTTGTGGACAATACCGTGAGTCATCTTTTCGAAAAGTAGATTATAAGAGTGGAAAAGTATTACAATCAACTCCTTTTAATAAAAAATATTTCCTCGAAGGTGCCTGTGTTCTTAACGATATACTCTATATTCTGACTTGGAAAGAGGGGACTTGCTTTGTATATGATATCTCCACGATGAAGAAGCTCTCCGAATTTAGATATAAAGGGGAGGGATGGGGACTTACTTCTGATGGAAAGTATCTGATAATGAGTGATGGAACATCTACTCTTCGCTTTTTAGACCCTAAAACCTTTTGGGAGGTGAAGAGGATTACTGTAAAGCTAAAAGGAAAGGAGATTTTCAATTTAAACGAGCTTGAATATATAAATGGGGAGATCTGGGCAAATCTTTATGGCGAGGATTTTGTAGTAATGATTAACCCTGAAACAGGCGAGCTGACCGGAAGGCTTGATTGTCGTAATCTTTTTCCGGAGAGCCAAAGGGGGAGAGGGGTAGATGTGTTGAATGGAATCGCCTATAACAGTTTGACAGATGAAATTTTTCTAACAGGAAAATATTGGCCAAAACTCTATAAAATCTCACTACAGGAGAAAAAAATAGAACAGAGGCCGGCTAAGTAAACATATTATTAACTTGTGGGGGTGCTCTTTAAGGGCTGAGAAAATACCCATATAACCTGATGCAGGTAATGCTGCCGTAGTGGAATGAACAAGAATCTTGCTATTTGCGGGTTGCTATTTCTCCCGTTTCTTGCTTTTGGACAAAGCGTTGAAACAAAAAAAGATCCAGTTGTCTTAGACAGTATCATCGTTTCCGGTAATAGAGCCGGAAAGAAAACTCCGATTCCTAACTCGACTCTTTCGATTACAGAGATTCGGAAATCCTCTTCTATTAATTCTCTCCCTCTTTTGCTTAATTTTCAACCCTCCGTGGTCTCGACTACCGAAGGGGCAGGGGGATTAGGAAACTCTTCTATTACCGTCAGAGGGAGTGATGCTACCCGCATCAATGTTACTCTCAATGGTGTGACTATCAATGACTCGGAGTCTCAACAGGTCTTTTGGGTCAATCTACCAGCTCTCTCCTCCATAGTTCAGTCTGTTCAGCTCCAGCGTGGAGTGGGGACATCAACAAACGGTCCGGGGGCTTTCGGAGCAAGCATAAACCTTCAGACCCTTTACACCTCCCCGGAGCCTCTTGCACGTGCTGAACTCTCTGTTGGCTCATACAATACTTTCCTTACTACCATTGCAGGATCCTCAGGTCTCCTCCCCTCAGGACTCTCTTTCAATGTTAACTACTCTCACGGTTCCACAGATGGGTATATTAGGAATGGAAAGGGGGATTACAATGCGCTATTTGCAACGCTTGGGTATCTAAAGGGGAATAACTCTATTAAGATCAATTATATATTTGGCGATCAAAAGACAGGGATAACCTGGGAAGGGATTTCCAAAGAGGAGATGGAAAAAGACCGCCGCGCTAACCCTGCAGGACGTTATTATGATGCCGCCGGAAATCCCCGCTATTATGAAAATGAGACTGATAATTATACCCAACACCACTCTCAACTCTTTTATTCATACTCTTTCTCCCCAAATCTTCACCTGATAAATACCCTTAATTATACTCGAGGTGACGGATATTATGAGAACTATAAATACAATAGGAAATATTCTTCATACGGAATCTCCCCTCAGACTCTAAATGGGACGCTCTATAAAAAGAGTGATATTATCGTCCGCCAATCAATGGCAAATAACTATTTTGTAGCTTCTTCTACTTTGAAATATAAGGATAAGAGTTTTAGAGCATCTGCAGGAGCCCATTACTCACTATATCATGGGAGGCATTTCGGTAGAGTGCTCTGGTCTATGTATAATCAGAATATTCCCTCCTGCTACAAGTGGTATGAGAATTACGGAAATAAATGGGAGATAAATGGATTTGGGCTTACCGAGGTTGATTTTACAAAGTGGCTTACTGCATACGTTGATCTTCAGTATAGACATATCTCTCTGAATATGGGTGGAGTAGATAAGGACTTCGCCAATTTAGATTATACAACCGGCTACAACTTCTTTAATCCCAAGATGGGGGCTACTTTTACCATCGATAAATATAACTCCCTCTATGCTTCACTCTCTGTAGGACATAAAGAGCCTTCACGAAATGATATTAAGGAGGCAATCAAATCAAATAGGGGGGATGAGATCCTTCCGGAAAGGATGCTCGATTATGAAATAGGGTATCAGTTAGCGACAGAGAGAGTTGCAATTGGGGTTAATCTTTACCTTATGGAGTATAAGAATCAACTTGTTGCTACAGGAAAATTAAATGAGGTGGGCTATGTGGTGAAGGAGAATGTTCCTATGAGTTATAGGCGCGGCGTGGAACTTACTGCCGGGTGGAAGGCTTTAAAATGGTTAAGACTTGATGGTAATCTTACATTAAGTAGCAATAAAATACTTGACTATACTCTCTGGGTGGATACATTTGATTCTCCTAATAATTGGGGAGGGCTTCCTCAAACTTCAGTTAATTTTGGGAAGACCGATATTGCTCTCTCCCCTGATATTATTGGAATGGGAATGATCACCTTAGAGCCATTTCGCAGGGCAACTCTCTCCTTAAATGGAAAATATGTCGGGAAACAGTTTTATGACAACACCTCATCTTCAGAGCGTTGCCTTCCTGCATACTATCTTATAGGAGCTAATGCATCTTACCAAATCCCATTGAAAAAGGGGGGAGATATTACCCTCTCTCTCTTTGCTGACAATATCACAAATAATAAATTTATTTCCAATGCTTGGATTTATCGAGCTATCTTTGCCGATGGTTCCGCCCCTTATTTAGAGGAGGGTTTTTACCCCCAGCCGGAGATTAATTTTGTATTTAAAGTAGCATATAATTTTTAATGGATATAGTCCAAATATTAGAGGTAATAGGTACTGTAATAGGTATAGTTTATGTTATTCTGGAAATACTTAAACGCCCATCAATGTGGATTTTAGGTCTCTTCCTATCTGCTATCTATATTTATCTATTTGCAAACGAGAAACTCTATGCCTCTATGTTAATCCAAGTCTATTATTTTGGTATGAGTTTCTATGGGCTCTATCAATGGAAGAAACTACATAGTGAAGGGGGAGGGAGTAGTGGTGAGCAGAAGTTACTATTAAAAAAAATGTCACTTAAAGAGGGGGTGTTCTCCTCTCTTGGAGCAGCCATTTTCTTTTTCCCTTTATGGTATTTTTTGCATAATTATTCAGATGATCCTTATCCAGTTTTAGATTCGATTATAATGGCTTTAAGTATTCTGGGTACTTATTGGCTCTCCCGCTCTTATGTTCAGCAATGGTTAGTATGGATAGTAGCAGATTTATTGGCAGTAATACTTTATTTCATCCAAGGACTCTATCCAACTACTTTTTTGTATTTTGTATATATATCCGGGGCGGTTTATGGGTATTATTACTGGAGAAAAAAGGGGGTTTTATCGAAATAATTCCTAATTTTGCGAGAGTATTAATCAAATAAAACCTATATGTTACTAATTGCTGACAGCGGGGCGACCAAAGTAGATTGGCGTGCCCTGACCGATAAGGGTGAGGTAAAAGAGATTGCCACCGAGGGTATAAATCCGGTCTTTTTAAGTAAAGAGAAGATCATAGAGATATTGAAAAATGAGCTCCTCCCTGTTATAGGGCCTAATGTTCGTCAAGTCTTTTTTTATGGAGCAGGGGTAGTTTCTCCTGAAATAATTGGTGGACTCCAAACATGTTTTAAGGAAGTTTTCCCAAAGTCGAATTGTACTGCAGAGTCTGATATGCTTGCGGCAGCCCGTGCCCTATGTGGTCATAAAGCAGGTATAGCCTCCATTTTAGGAACAGGTTCTAATTCATGTTTTTATGATGGAATGGGAATAGTTAAAAACGTAAGAGCAGGAGGATTTATACTCGGCGATGAAGCAAGTGGTGCTTATTTGGGTAAAAGATTTCTATCAGACTTCATCAAAGGTCTTCTCCCCAAAGAGATAGAAGAGGAGTTTGTTAAACGTTTCGATCTTGATTATATAAAAATAGTACAGAAGGTCTACAGAGAGCCCGTACCAAGTAAGTTTTTAGCATCATTCTCCCCATTTATATTCGAGTATAGGGAGGATCCACATGTACGTAGATTATTATTAAGCAGTTTTGATGAGTTTCTCTCAAGAAATATTGTCCATTACGATTATATGAATTATCCATTGAACTTTGTCGGCTCAGTGGCATTTCACTATAAAGATATTCTTGAAGAGAGTGTTAGAAAGAAAGGGATGAAAATGGGAAAAATCCTTAAATCACCCATATCGGGATTAGTTGATTACCATCAAGGAGTAATATAGTTATGAGAGTTACTGAACAAGCTTCAAAATATGATAATCTCGAGAGGATGCCTATTAAAGAGCTTCTTGAGAATATAAACAGAGAGGACTCGACAGTACCCGGAATTGTGGCTAAATGTATTCCTCAGATTGAAAAACTGGTAGAGGGTTTAGTCGAGAGGATGAGAAGAGGGGGGAGGCTTTTCTATTTAGGTGCCGGGACAAGTGGTCGTCTAGGGATACTCGATGCCTCGGAGATTCCTCCTACTTATGGTGCCCCACTTGATTTGGTAGTGGGACTTATTGCAGGAGGCGATTCAGCTATAAGAAAGGCTGTTGAGGCTGCTGAAGATAGTTATGATGGGGGGTGGAGAGATTTGGAACCCTATAGGTTAGACGAAGATGATGTAATAGTGGGAATAGCAGCTTCCGGAACTACTCCCTATGTGATAGGGGCGGTCAGAGAGGCTCGAAAAAGAGGACTATTAACTGCTTGTATAACTTGTAATCCTAACGCCCCTGTTACTGAGGAGGTAGATATTCCAATTGTTGCAGTAGTTGGTCCTGAGTTCGTAACCGGGAGTACCCGTATGAAGTCAGGGACTGCACAAAAGCTAATTCTAAATATGATTTCCACTGCCGCAATGATTCAACTCGGACATGTGAAGGGGAATAAAATGGTGGATATGCAGTTGACAAATGCCAAATTGGTCGACAGAGGGACTAAAATGATAATGGAAGAGACGAAACTTACGGACTATGAGCTTGCAAAGAAGATGCTTCTCGAATATGGTTCAGTTCGTAATGCTGTTAATCATTACTTTTCCGAAAACAGATGAATTATAACTCACGATTACTTGAAGATGCAGTAGAGCAGTTTTCTTCACTACCCGGTATTGGGAAGAAGACGGCCCTAAGGCTTGCCTTACATCTTTTGAAGCAGCCTAAGGAGAATGTGGAGCATTTCGGTCGCTCCTTTATCGAACTTCGTAATAATGTCAGATATTGCTCCCTTTGTAATATGATTTCCGATGGAGATTTCTGCCCTTTATGCTCTGATAAAAGGAGGGATCACACTCTCCTATGTGTGGTGGAGAGCATAAGAGATGTTATGAGTATTGAGGCCACCGAAGAGTATCGTGGAGTTTATTTTGTACTTGGAGGGATAATCTCCCCTATGGATGGGGTGGGTCCTGATGATTTACCCATAAGTTATCTTAAAGAACGTATTTCGAAAGAGGGGATAAAGGAGGTAGTAATGGCTCTAAGTACCAGTATGGAGGGGGAAACCACTACTTTTTATATCTCTCGTCTTCTCTCTGACACTGGAGTAAAAATAACCTCCATAGCAAGAGGGGTAGGATTTGGAGACGACCTCGAATATACAGATCAACTAACACTCGGAAAATCAATAGTTAACAGACAACCGCTTATTTTTTAATATATGAGACAAGAATTTCCATTTACTATTTTTCTAATAGCCTTCGTAGCTTATACAGCACTTCTTTTCTTTATCTCTTGGCTCACCGCAAGAAAGGCGGGGAGTAGTTCCTTCTTTTCAGGTGATAGAAAAGCACCATGGCCTATAGTTGCCTATGGTATGGTAGGAGCTTCAATATCCGGAGTTACATTTATCTCTGTGCCCGGTAATGTTATGGCTCAGAATTTTTATTATATGCCTTTGATTTTCGGTTTCTTTTTGGGTTATATAGTAATTGCACAGGTTTTATTACCTATTTATTATAAATTAGATCTTACAACTATTTATTCATATTTAGAGGAGAGATTTGGTAAAAAGACATACGCAACAGGTACAACAGCATTTATGATTTCAAGACTTCTGGGGGCTGCGGTTAGGATTTTTGTGGTAATCATAGTCTTTATGACTTTTATCCCCAAGGGGACCTTCGGTTCAGCCTCTAACCTCATGATCTTTTCAATAGTAACTATAATTTTTCTCCTTCTGCTCTATCTTTATACTTTTAAGGGTGGGGTTAAGACAATCATCTGGACAGATGTGCTTCAAACCACTTTTATTCTCCTCGCAGTTTTCCTGACTATATGGTTTATCTGTAAAGATATGGGGTGGAACTTTGCTACCATGTGTAGCTCGGTGGCTGCTGCTGAAAATCCTGCTATAGAAGGGAGTCGTTTTTCTTCATTTTTTGATTGGGACTGGGGACGGAGTACCAATGCCATAAAACAGCTTTTTGCCGGTATTTTTATCTCTACTGCTATGACAGGGCTAGACCAAGGGATGATGCAAAAGAGTTTGGCTTGTAAAAATCTTCCTTCTGCTCAAAAAAATATGTATACCACTGCTATTATAATAGTTATTGTAAACTTTTTCTTTCTCCTTTTAGGGGCTTTACTCGCAGTTTATGTTACCAATAAAGGGGGAATGGCTGCTATGGGATTGACCAAAACAGATCAGATTTTTCCTACCATTGCATCTCAATATTTGGGGGTTGGGGTAGGGGTCCTTTTTCTAATAGGACTTATCTCCTCTTCATATCCGAGTGCAGGTGCTGCAATGACCTCTTTGACTACCTCATTTTGTGTCGATTTCCTTGGTTTTAATAAAAGAAAAGATCTTGATGAGAGGAGAAAAACTCGCATCAGACAGTGGGTACAGGCAGGTGTGGCTCTGGTCTTTTTGATTATAGTGATAATACTCTTTATTGTGAGTAATGACGCTGTAATTAATCTTGTTTATAAGTTAGGGTCATATACTTATGGTCCCCTACTAGGTATATTCTTCTTCGGTATCCTTACTAAATATAAGGTTAAAGATGGAGCAACTCCATTTGTAGCTATAGCTGCTCCCCTTCTCTGTTTTATCATTAATTCGTTGGGTAAGAAATTCCTAGGATTTGACCTCGGTTTTACTTTACTTATAGTTAATGGACTCCTGACTTTCTTTGGTATGTGGCTCTTTAGAGTTAAAAACGATATAAAATAAGAATGACCTATTTAGAACTATTTTTACTCTCAATTGGGCTCTGTTTCGACACTTTCGCCATCTCTCTTTCAGGAGGAATATGTTTAAAGGAGAGCCCCACTCTTATACAGAGGGTTAAAATTATCTCCGCATTTGCTCTTTTCCAGGCAGGTTTTGCCTTTTTAGGGTGGGTGTTAGGAGGAAGTTTTGCAAATTATATTGAACCTTTTGATCATTGGATTGCATTTATACTGCTTGGTTATATCGGAGGTTCAATGCTTTATGGGAGTCTTAAGAAGGATAAAGAGGAGTGTAAAAAGGAGTCATTAGATTTTACTAAGAACAAATCCCTTATAGTCGTCTCTATTGCCACCAGTATAGATGCACTTGCTGTGGGAATTTCTGTTGCAATGCTCCATCTTACTGTTTTGAAAGTTGAGTTTTTTATTCTTATGGTTTTAATATTAACAGCTTTAGCCTCATTAACCGGAATAATGAGTGGGAAAAAAATAGGTGGAAAAGTAGGTAGGCGTTCAGAGTTAGTTGGGGGAGTAGTATTACTGATAATAGGGTTGAAAATATTAATTGAGCACCTTGTTTCTTAAATATTTTATCTATCTTTGCGCTGCTTTTATAAAATTAATTGTTGAAAATGGACGATAATGCTGGTTCGAGTTGCTGCAATAGAGTATCTAAACACGATACCCTTTGTCTATGGGTTGACGCACTCTTCTGTGAAGGAACAGATAGAGTTGGTACCTTGTACTCCCTCCTCGGCAGCAGATAAACTTCTTCAAGGTGATATTGACCTTGGAATCGTTCCTATAGCTACTCTTCCCCTCTCCGATAGATTAAAGATTGTTTCAGACTTCTGTATTAGTGCAGAGGGTGCCGTTGCATCTGTATTGCTTTGCTCCCCTGTTCCCCTTACGGAGATTGAAGAGGTGCTACTCGATAAGGACTCGCGCACTTCAGGGCTTCTACTACAACTCCTTGCCGAGAATTATTGGCATATCTCTCCTAAATATAGCTCATTTGATTTTGAAAAAGAGGGTATTGACCCCTCACGTCCAACTCTCCTTATCGGAGATAAGGCATTGTCACACTCATCTGAATTTGAGTTCTGTTATGATTTGGCGTTTGAGTGGATTAGCTTTACGGGTAAACCTTTCGTTTTCGCTTGTTGGATGACTAACAAGGAGTTGGATACGGCATTTTTAAAGAATTTTAATGAAGCCCTCGGATATGGAGTTTTGCATATTAAAGAGAGCGTGAAGAGCCTCTGTTATAACTTCT
This sequence comes from uncultured Muribaculaceae bacterium, assembly GCA_964432305.1. Lineage (GTDB taxonomy): Bacteria > Bacteroidota > Bacteroidia > Bacteroidales > UBA932 > CAYSND01. The sequence continues at coordinate 16,334 of CAYSND010000005.1, forward strand.
CATCTGATTTGGCAATAGATTATCTTTCAAATAATATCTCATATAAATTAACCCCTGAAAAAAAGGAATCCGTTTCCCTCTTTTTGGAAATGGCTTTTGATCCTTCTAAGTTTCGAGTCCGATGGTAATTCTTTCAAGCTCCATTTAAGCAAAAGAATTATTAACCATTAAAAAGACTCATAAATGATAGAAATTTACTATAAAGATAAGGGACTAATAACCACCGCTGATTCTGTAAGCTATCTCGATGAATTAGGGTTTGACGAAGTTTTGTGGATTGACCTCTTTTCTCCATCAGGCGAGGAGAAGAGAGCTGTCGAAGAGTTTTTGAATACCACATTACAGAGTAGGGCACAGGCTGAGGAGATTGAGAGCTCTTCTCGCTATTCAGAGACAGACACGACCATATTTGCAAATACAAACTTTTTAATTCCCGGACCTGATGATTATAGTACGGAGTCGGTCTCCTTTATACTTTGTGAGGGGATATTGGTCTCTATAAGACATGTCTCATTAAAAACATTTACTGATATCCAGAGGCGCATTCAAATTAATCATAAACTTTACCCTACAGGCTACCATGTATTCGTGGGACTTCTTGAAAACAGGGTGGATCTCGATGCGGATATGATAGAGTTAATGTCAAAAGAGATAGATAATTATTCGAAAAAAGTTAGTACCGGACAGGATGTTAACGAGGACTTTCTTCTCGATATAAATCAGTTACAGGAGAATACCATGATGGTTCGTGAGAATGCTGTCGATAAACAGAGGATGTTATCGGCTATGCTAAAGAGCGATAAGTTCCCAAGAGATATTTACAGTAAGATAACTATTTTAAACAGGGATATAGTCTCGCTTATTAATCATACTAATTTTAGTTTTGAACGTCTTGACTATCTTCAGAATACGATAATAGGTCTTATTAACCTCGAGCAGAATAAGATGATGAGAATTTTCACCTTTGTCTCACTTCTGCTGATGCCTCCTACTCTGATAGCATCTATTTATGGGATGAACGTCGATTTACCGGCAGTAGGGGGATGGAAGTATTGGAACTTCGTTATTTTGACCGGAGTTATGCTTATTTCCGTTATTGCAGCATGGATATTATTTACACGTAGAAAAATGAAATAATTATGAGTTTTGAAATACGGGATTTGTCTCTTTGGGAGAGTGGGGTAAGAAAAATTGAGTGGGTTATCTCTAATATGCCTCTGCTTAGGTCTATTGAAAAAGAGTTTAAGGAGGAACTCCCTTTTAAGGGACTAAAAGTGGCCCTTTCGATTCATTTAGAGGCAAAAACTGCCTATCTCTGTAAAGTTTTGGCCTCCGGTGGTGCTGAGATGTATGTTACCGGAAGTAATCCGCTCTCCACACAAGATGATGTGGCGGCTGCACTCGCACATTATGGACTCAATGTTTTTGCCTGGCATGGGGCTACCTCTGAGGAGTATAGAGAGCACCTTTCACGTGTTATAGAAGTAGGACCCAATATAATTATAGATGATGGGGGAGACTTGGTTCATCTTATTCATTCTGAATACCCCTCTCTTCTTGAAAATGTCATTGGGGGGTGTGAAGAGACCACCACAGGGATTATGAGACTTGAAGCAATGGCAAGAGAGGAGCGTCTCGCTTTTCCAATGGTTTTGGTCAATAATGCAAAATGTAAATATCTTTTCGATAACCGTTATGGTACCGGACAATCAGTTTGGGATGGGATAAACCGCACAACAAATCTAATTGCTGCAGGGAAAAATGTGGTGGTAGCAGGTTATGGATGGTGTGGTAAAGGGGTAGCGATGAGGGCAAAAGGATTAGGTGCCTCAGTTATTGTCACTGAAATAGACCCCGTTAAGGCTATAGAGGCTGTAATGGATGGTTTCAAGGTCATGACTATGGATGAGGCAGCTTTAGTGGGGGAGATTTTTATTACAGTTACAGGGTGTCGTGATGTAATCGTGGAGCGACATTTTATGAGTATGAAAGAGGGGGCTATCTGCTGTAATGCTGGACACTTCGATTGTGAAGTGGATGTCGCTGGTTTATCGAAAATATCTACTTCATCTTGGCTTGCAAGGGAGAATATAATGGGTTACAAAATGAGTGATGGTCGTAATCTATATGTTTTAGCAGAGGGTCGTCTTGTGAACTTGGCTTCAGGGGATGGTCACCCTGCAGAAATTATGGATATGAGTTTTGCTATTCAAGCCCTTAGTGCGAGGTATTTAGTTCGGGAGAATAAAAAAATCCCCAAGAAAATAGTTGATGTGCCGGAGGAAATAGATAACCGCGTGGCTCAAATGAAACTATCTTCTTGGGGAGTTTCTATCGATCATTTAACAGATATTCAGTCAGAATACCTTAATAAAGGTCACTAGTAGTCTACTTTTATCTCTTTACTCCCTTGAGAAGGGGTGTTAAAACTGATTGCAAGTCCTTTTATACCTTCGGCAGTACACTCCTGTGGTAATTCAAATGATACGAATCCTGTAAATGTATAGACTGAGGGGTCTTTCTTAGGGTCGTGACGGAATGTTAGCTTAAAATACCCATCTTCAATATGACTAGTTTCTTTTTCATTAATAACCAAGAAATTATCGTGAGGAGACACTTTAAGATTATACCCCAGATAGCTAAATTTTATGGTCACACAGCGTTTGGTGTTAAATATACCGCCACTATACCATATTAACAAGGGGTCTACTATATCGTTTACTAAAGTATCAGGATCCTTCTTACTAATCTCTGAAGTCTTAATCTCTCCGATCTGTAAGATATTAATCATTTGATACCTTTTAGTTTCTACTGTTCTCGTACCTTGTGTGTTTTCAAGTGTCGTGTAGTAAAATATTATTCTATCATTATTTTTGGGCTCATATTTGGTTCCATCGCTATATTGCAGAATGTTTTGTGGGATGAAGATAAGTGAGTCGTCAGTTACTATATAAAAGGTATGAGTACCCGTTAGTTCATCCGGAATAGGGTTCGTAAGAAGAATCGTTCCTGAGTTCAGTGAGTAGTTCTCATTGGGCTCTTGGAATGCAGTACAAGAAGAGAGGAATAAAAGGGCACAAAATGCCGTAATTACAAGTGTTTTAATTTGTTTCATATTTCTAAAATTTATTCTTATACTAACTAAATGCAGATGTCTGCTTTTTACTGCGTCAAAGATAATGTTTTTATGCAGTATTTTTGCGACTTTTGCATTTGTAATATACGGAGATGTCCGAATGAACAAGCTTGACCAATTAAAACATATATATGAGAGTTACGGAGGAAGGATGCTTTCCTTATGTATTCGATATTGTGGGAGGAGAGATATCGCCCAAGATATTATGCATGATGGTTTTATTCAAGCCTACAACTCGTTGGACAAGTTTACGGATAGAGGTGAGGGTTCTTTGAGAGCTTGGACTGAACGAATAATGATTAATACCTGTCTCCAATACCTTAGGAAGAAGGATTTGATGAGAGAGAGTATGGTTATGGATGATAATTTAAAGATCTTATCAGACGATGATTTAGAAAAATCGGTATCGAGGATTCCTGAATCGGTATTAATGAAGTTTATATCGGAACTCCCTGTCGGATATAGGACAGTTTTCAATCTATTTGTTTTCGAAGATATGTCGCATAAACAGATAGCAGAAATATTAGGTATTAATGAAAAAAGTTCGTCGTCACAGCTTTACAGAGCAAAGTGTACGCTTGCGCAAAAGATAAAGGAATATGAGCAAAAGTGAAGAAAAATGGATTAAGGCTTTAAAGGAGAAGGTCTCTAATTACTCAGAACCTGTCGGGGGTGAAGAGTGGTCTAAGATCGAATCTGAGGTTAAGAAGATCTCAAGGGTGAGGTATCGCTACTACTTTGCAGCAGCAGCCTCGATTGTAGCACTTTTGGGATTATTTGTAGTAAATAAGCTCTATTTCAATATTGACGATGTAAAACCATCTGTAGCCGTGGTAGCACCCCCGACAGCTTCTTCTTCTGACCCTTCCGATGCCGATAAAACTACTCTAATGGCCGTGGTTACAGACCCCAATAAGAGTAGGACTATTTCCAAGAGTTCTGATATTGTTTCAGATTATGAGATTCTTATCCAAAAGGAGATTATTAATCAGACGAAAAATGATGATGTAGAGATAATTGAGGATAAAGCCATTGTAAATGAAGTAGTTATTTCAGAACCTAAAAAAGAGGAGCAAAAGGGAGATAATAAGGTGGCTGCGGTAAATGATTTTTCTTGGGGAGAGTTGATAGACGAGCCAATACCTGAAAGGAAGGGTGGAAATATAACTTTAGCTTTTGCCGGAGGGCTCTCTAATCCAAGTACCTCTTCAGCAGGTAATCTGCTCTATTCTATGTCAGAGTCCACATCTCCGTACTATTCTCCCCCTGCAGTAACTGCTTTGTCATCTCTTAATGGTAAAAATATATCTCAATATGATGCCTTAAGTAACTCTTTCATTGATTATAGATATCATTTTAAGGTACCTATCTCATTTGGACTTTTTGTGAGGGGTGGTTTAGGAAAAGAGGCTTATTGGGAGACAGGTTTGTCATTAACATCATTAGGCACATCTATAATTAATAATAGTAGCAACGGTAATCAGCTTGGAAAATACTCACTTATTTATTTGGGGGTTCCGGTTAGATTAGGCTTCTCTTTCTATTCAAACAGATCATTTTCAACTTATATCTCTTTAGGTGGTGCCATAGATATCCCTATCTCTTATTCCTATAAAGGGGAGCATTTAGTAAATAAAGACTCTATGAAGTATTTTGATTCGGTGAAGAGAAAAGAGTTTCCAATTCAATTCTCTCTGAAAGGGGTAGTAGGGTTACAATACTCTCTTTCCCATGTTACTGCCATTTTCTTTGAACCGGGAATGGACTATTTCTTTGCTGCCGAATCTCCTTTATCTACCATAAGAACGATGCATCCATTTAATTTTACAATGCAGGCAGGTTTAAGATTTTCACTATAAACTAATAAAAAGGGTTAAAGGGGAGCTTTTTTGGGAGCAATAAATCTATTGTAAAGTGCAAGTGCTATCATACTTACAGCTCCAAGGGAGGCGAAAATGAGGAAGAATGTGGAGGGACTCTGTAGTTCCTCCACATATTTTACATAGAGTGCAGCACCCATAAATCCTCCGATACTGCTCCCTATTACCCCATAAAGGAAAGCATAACCCATATAGAGTGCCTTCTTATCGGGAGGTGCAATCATTCCGACATAGGAGTTGTATTTAGGGTGAGCTGTCATCTCTCCAAGGGTAAATGTTATGATACCGGCTATAAAGAGCCATGCCGACTGTGAAATGGAGAGAATTACCATTCCAAGTACTCCGAATCCTATTCCAATAATCATAGTGGGGAGGGCAGGGGTTCTCTGAACTATTTTAGAAACAAAGAGTTGGAGGAGAATTATAACTCCTGCTGTTACTACTGTTACGTGCTCCACATCGAAGTGCCATGAAGGATTCTCTATGTATAGTGATAAGAAGGAGTTTACGGCATTGTTTACAGGGGTCATATCGAGGTACTCGTTCACATACCAAAGAACGGTGCCATACATCTGAAAATAGAGAATCCAGAAGATAGAATAGAGGAGAACCATTATTAGAAACCTCCAGTCTTTTATAACCAGAAACATCTCTTTGAATACTTGAGAAATGGTTTTGGTGTTCTTGGGAGCCTCTTTTTCTAAATGCTCTCCGATGATTTTGGGTTCACGATAGAGAAAAGTATTAATTAGAAGAAGAAGAATCGAGATCGAGGCAGAGAGGAAGAAGATATAACTGTAAGAGTATTGTTTTAGATATGGAATAAGGATTAAAGGGAAGAGAAATGCACCGAGGTTTATCGACCAGTAGAATATTCCGAAACCAAGTCCGGAGTTCTTTTCATTGGTATTCTTCGCTATTGTTCCTGAAATTACAGGTTTGAAAGACCCTGCTCCGATTGCCATGATGATAAGGGAAGAGAATATTATTGCGTAGCTTGAGGGGATTCCGGCAAATTCTCGTGTGGAGAAGAGTCCTGTTAATCCGTAACCGACCAACATGCAGGAAAATGCAAAGAAGAGGGTTTTGCGATAGCCGTACCTATCTGCTATTGCCCCTGCAACTATTGGAAGAAAATAGAGAAGTGGGGGGATTGTCCCAAGAATTGCTCCAACCTGTTCTTTGCTGAAACCCATCCCTCCGGAGTCAATTCCGAGGATGAGAAATACGGATAGGACTGACATCATTCCATAATAAGAACCTCTTTCGAAGAACTCCATTACGATGGCTACCCAGAAATTTTTTGTAAATTTAGATGAATGGCTACTCATGTTTTTAACCTCTATGATTCACAAAGATATATAAAAATGATAAGCTTGTTTTAGTTGGGTGAATTTTATTTTGAAATAAGAGAAATAGTAATTACTTTTGCACCCTTTCCGAAAGGAATTATCAATAAAGTCTAACTACTTGTTTGTAAATTAATTATTATGACAAAAGAAAAAGAAATCATCGAAGTGGAAGAGGTAGTAGTACCTAAAATCCGCAAAGAAGAGGAGTCCCTCGAGGCTTATGTAGAAGAAGCCCCTGCGATTGTGGACGCCACCAAAAAAAGAAAAAGCAACGCATCTATCCCCGTTGATAAATTTGATTGGGATGCTTTTGAACAAGATGCAGAATACGACCTCGATAGGAGTGTTGTAGAAGAGAGTTATAATCAGACACTTTCTAATGTTATCGAAAATGATGTAGTAGAGGGTGTTGTGATGGCAATGAACAAAAGAGAAGTTCTTGTAAATATCGGTTACAAGAGCGAAGGTGTTATCAACATTGCTGAGTTCCGTTATACCCCTGATCTTAAAGTGGGTGATAAAGTGGAAGTTTATGTTGAAACTATTGAAGACAAGAAAGGACAGCTTGTTCTTTCACACAGAAAAGCACACTCACTCCGTTCATGGGATAGAGTAAATGAGGCTTTCGAAAAAGACGAAGTGGTTAAAGGGTATGTTAAATGCCGCACTAAGGGGGGTATGATTGTCGATGTATTCGGAATCGAGGCATTCTTGCCAGGTTCGCAGATCGATGTCAAACCTATCAGAGATTACGATATTTTTGTAAATAAGACTATGGACTTCAAGATTGTAAAAATCAATCATGAATTCCGCAACGTGGTGGTTTCCCACAAAGCTCTTATCGAGGCTGAAATCGAAGCCCAAAAAGCAGATATTATCGGTAAACTTGAAAAAGGACAGATTCTTGAAGGAACTGTTAAGAATATTACCTCTTACGGGGTATTTATTGACCTCGGCGGTGTTGACGGACTTATACATATTACAGATCTCTCTTGGGGAAGAATCAATCACCCTGAGGAGGTGGTTACTCTTGATGAGAAGATCAATGTGGTTATCTTAGACTTTGATGATACAAAGAAACGTATTGCTCTAGGTCTAAAACAACTTACTGCACACCCTTGGGATGCACTTGATGCAGATCTTACAGTTGGTGATAAGGTTAAAGGTAAAGTGGTGGTTATTGCAGATTACGGTGCATTTATTGAGGTTCGCCCCGGAGTGGAAGGACTTATCCATGTTTCAGAAATGTCATGGTCTCTACACTTACGTAGTGCTCAGGATTTCCTAAAAGTAGGAGATGAAGTTGAAGCCGTTATTCTTACTCTTGATAGAGATGAAAGGAAAATGTCTCTTGGAATCAAACAGTTAAAAGAAGATCCATGGGCAACAATCAGCGAAAGATATTCAATAAATTCTAAACATAGTGCCACAGTTCGTAACTTTACAAACTTTGGAGTTTTTGTAGAATTGGAAGAGGGTGTTGACGGATTGGTACATATTAGCGACCTCTCCTGGACTAAGAAGATTAAACATCCATCAGAGTTTACCTCTATCGGAGATAAATTGGATGTCGTAGTTCTTGAAGTAGATCAGGAAAACCGTCGTTTGAGCCTTGGTCATAAACAGCTTGAGGAGAACCCTTGGGATGTATTTGAAACTATTTTTACTTTAGGCTCACTTCACGAAGGAACTATTACCTCTTTTGTGGATAAAGGTGCTACCGTAGCATTAGAATACGGAATTGAAGGTTTTGCTCCTATAAAGAGTCTTGCTAAAGCAGACGGAACTACTGCTGCAATGGAGGAAAAAGTCTTATTTAAGGTGGTAGAATTCAACAAGTCAAATAAGAAGATCGTTCTTTCGCACTCAAAGACTTGGGAAGAAGCTAAGAAGGAGAAAGAGGAATCTAAAGAGAAGAGTGAAGCAGATTCTACTCAGAAAGCAGTTAAGAAGCTCAATTCCAATATTGAAAAGACTACTCTTGGAGACATATCCGAACTTGCCGACTTAAAAGACAAGATGGAAAAAGCTTCCAAAAAACAATAATGGAGTTTTCATTTACATCGTTGGGAACGGCTTCTGCCCTCCCTACAATTAATAGATTTTCAAGCGCTCATGTATTAAAAATGCGTGGGCGCTTGTTCCTTATTGATTGCGGAGAGGGGTGTCAGATGCAACTACGTAGATATAAGATTTCAATAGTTAAAATAGAGAATATCTTTATATCCCATCTGCACGGAGATCATTGTTTTGGTCTTTTCGGACTCCTCTCCACGATGGCAATGCTTGGTCGTTCAAATATATTGCGGATTTTTGCCCCCACCGAATTTAGTGAGATACTTGACTTTTTTATGAAACATTTCGGGGAAGGGGTTAAATATGAGATAGAGCATGTCATTCTTAATTCAAAGCAACCAACTAAAATATTTGAAGCGCGCACTTTTGAGGTTATTGCTTTCCCATTAAACCATAGGGTGGAGACTTTCGGGTTTTTATTTAAAGAGAAAGAACCATTATTAAATGTTTATAGAGATAAGATAGTAGAGTATAATCTTAAATCTCACGAGGTAAGTAGTTTGAAAAAGGGGATAGAAGTAGTCAGAGAGAATGGCACTCTTCTTTCACCTCTCGAATTTACTTATCGACCATATATACCTCGCTCTTTTGCATATTGCAGTGATACTGCACCCTTTTCTGAACTAAAAGGGTGGATATCAGGGGTCGATCTCCTTTACCACGAGGCGACTTATGGGAAAGATATGGAGAAATTGGCAGAGACTACTACTCATTCCACAGCATCTCAAACAGCAGCATGTGCCCTCGAAGCAGGGGTCTCAAAACTGCTTATTGGTCATTTTTCCTCAAGGTATCCAAATCTCTCTCTTCTCCTCGATGAAGCAAGGGCAATCTTCCCTAATACTGAGATTCCCAAGGAGGGAGAGGCGAATTTTATTGAACTTAAAAAATTTAAAAAAGAGTAATTATTTTAAAAATGAGAAAAATAGCATTCTTAGTTTTCTTCCTTTTAATAACTCTGATAGGTTCTGCCCAAGTTACTACCAAGTCAGGAGTCTCTCAATCAGCTAATAAAATAGCTCAGGCTCTTTATTATATTAATAATTTTTACCTCGATACAGTGGATTTTAATAAACTCTCTGAAGAGGCTATTAAGAAATTATTAAGTGAATTAGACCCCCACTCCTCCTATATTTCTGCGAAGGATGTAAAGGCAATGAGTGAACCTCTCGATGGAGAGTTTGAGGGGATAGGAATCGAGTTTGCGATTATACAAGATACTCTTACGGTGCAGGCACCAATATCGGGTGGACCTTCTGAAAAGGTGGGGATTATTGCAGGGGATAAGATAGTAAAGATAAATGGGGAAAATGTTGCCGGTATTTCACTTACCAATGAGCAGGTTTTCAAATACCTCAGGGGTGCGAAAGGGACAATTGTCGAGCTCTCTATTCTTAGAAAGGAGGAGAAAGAGTTAATTGCTTTTACTGTGGTTAGGGATAAGATTCCTATCTTTAGTTTAGATGCTGTTTATCAAGTTACCCCTGGCGTTTTGTATATGAAACTCAGTCGATTTGCTGCCACATCGGGAGATGAGATAAGAAAGGCAATTACTGAATTCCAAAAGGAGTCAAAGGGTAAGGTTAAAGGGATGATTCTTGACTTAAGGGGGAATTCAGGTGGAAATCTTCATACATCAATCGATATAGCCAATGAGTTTTTAAATTCTGGTGATATGATTTTATACACCGAAGGGAGAGTTGCACCATCTATGAAAGAGTATGCTAATGGAACAGGCCATTATAAGAGCGGGGCATTAGTGGTTTTGATAGATGAAAACTCAGCATCGGCAAGTGAAATCGTTGCAGGAGCAATTCAGGATTGGGATCGTGGATTGATAATAGGGCGCAGATCGTTTGGTAAAGGGTTGGTTCAACAGCAGTTACCATTAAACGATGGCTCAGTACTTCGTTTAACCATTGCTCGTTTCCACATCCCTTCCGGAAGGGTGATTCAGTCCCCTTATGAGGCAGGAAATATCGAAAAATATTATAGGGATTATTATGAACGATTTGTTAAAGGGGAATCTTTCTCCAAAGATAGCATCCATTTCCCTGACTCTCTAAAATATAAGACTTTAAGAAAAGGACGCACTGTATTTGGTGGAGGGGGCATTATGCCGGATATCTTTGTCCCTCAAGACACTTCTTACTATACTCCATATTATGCCTCTTTAATAAGGAGAGGTGTAGTTATAGAATTTATTAATAAATCAGTAGATAGTAAACGTGCTGAATGGCTCAACAAATATAAGACTTTTGATATATTTGATAAGAAATTCCTGATAACCGAAGAGCTTTTCTCAGGGTTGGTAACTATGGCCAAAGAGAAAGGTGTTGAACCTAATGAGGAGCAGATTAAAAAATCCGAGGGGGAAATAAAAGTCTATATGAAAGCCCTTATAGCTTCGGCTCTCTTTAAGAGAGATGATTTTTACAAGGTGATAAATTCTGATAGAGATATTGTTTTTAAAAAGGCTCTTGAAGTTATTGAGGATTGGGAGAGTGCAGCAGCGGAGCTTTAGAATTTAATATTATGAGAAAATTTAGATTTGTTTTATTGCTTTTAATTAGTATCTCCTTTTTTGCTGCCCCTCTTGCCGGACAGACAAGAAGGGAAACTAAGGAGTTTAAGTCTCTAATGACTAAAGGGAATCTTAAAGTGTATGAGAAGTTCCTTACAAAGTACCCGGCATCAACTTACGCCCCTAAGGTTATTTTTAAGAGGGATTCAACACTATTTAATTCTCTTGACGGGACACTTTTTTCGTATATAGATTTTATGAGGAGGTATCCTAACTCCTCTTTTATTGCAAAAGCAGAATATCTTACATTCCAAAAGGCATTGGAAGGGAGATATGTTCAGAATGATGCCCTTAAGGAGTTTGTTATTATTGATTCCATGAAGGTTAAAGAGTTAGGAGGGAAGAGATATCTTTTTTATTCTTACGAGAATTTTAATGCACAAAATGATGTTGAAAGGGAGTTTGTAGCAAATCTGATTGGGTGTGAATTTGGAGATCTCTTTTCTGCAATGTTCTCCGGTAAGATAATAGGCAAGAGAGGGGAGAGAACTCTGATTGAGGGGATAAGTTTAGATAGAGAGTCTAATAAATCCTTCCCCACACGTGAGCTAACTTATCTACTTGGGTATCTTGATACTTGTTCATTTCTAATACCTATTTCAGAAGGGGATTTGTTAACAGATCAGGCTTTAGAGTGGTGGTATTCAAAGAACTCATCCAAAAGACAGACTATCGATTTTGGAAAACTCCCTGAAGAGTCCTCAATAGTTACTGCATATAAGGGGAGAAAAGATATAGAGAGGAGCACTCTTTTTAATGCTGCATTTTTCGACATTCGAGGGAGTAGAGTTATCTGCTTATATCAAAAGAGTTCTAAACAATATATTTTGGTATGGTGTGAGCCGGAGCCAATTAATAAAAAGGAAGATAAATTACTCAATTCTATCTATTTTGAGAACCCTAATACCCTTGTCCTCTTCTATTATATAGGCAAATCCATCTCCAAAGTCAGAATCAACCTCTCCTCCGGCAAACTCAT
>CAYSND010000006.1:0-27394 GCA_964432305.1 uncultured Muribaculaceae bacterium
GAGGTATTGTTTTTCTATTTCACGAAGGAATCTGCTCGGAGGGTAATTTACGTATTGTCCCCACCTAAAACGGGAGCGTGAGAATGAGAGACTTACCCCTTTCATTGCGCGGGTCAAAGCGACATAGAAGAGACGGCGCTCTTCCTCAATTTCATCGACGGAGTTAATTGAAAGGGAGGAGGGAAAGAGGTTCTCCTCCATACCTACTATATATATATATGGAAACTCAAGCCCTTTGGAGGCATGGACTGTCATAAGCTGTATCCTATTGTTATCATCCTTGCTGTCATCGGAGGTCTCAAGGTCAGTGAGGAGTGCAACATTTTCCAAATAAGACTCAAGGGAGATAAAAGCCCCTTCGTTCCCTATCTCTGCTTCCAATTTAGTCTGATCTTCGACAAAGCTGTTGATACTGCTAAGGAGCTCTTCAGCATTTTCAAATCTTGATTGTCCTTCAATGGAGGTATCATCTTTGAGGAAGGTAAGGAATCCGGAACCGGTAGCCACTCCGAGTGCAACGGAGTAGGCATCTTCCAGAGGAACCTTCTCTCTGAAATGGTTAATCATGTTTGCGAAGGCATTTAGTTTCACGAGAGCTGCATTCCTAACGCCATACTCCTCAAGGTTTTGTAAGGACAATGCACCCCAAAGTGAGGTATTGTTCTTCGAGGCAGCTTCTGAAAGGTAACCAATCGTGGTATCTCCGATTCCACGTCCTGGAACATTGACCACACGGCGGAATGCCTCATCGTCAGTGGGATTGACTAGAAGGCGGAAGTAGGCAAGGAGGTCTTTGACCTCAGCTCTTTCATAAAAGGAGTGCCCTGCATATATTTTATAGGGGAGGTTTTTCTTGCGGAGAGCCTCTTCAAAGGCTCGAGACTGTGCATTGGTACGGTAGAGTATTGCAAAATGCGAGTATGAAGCTTTGTCGGAGTAAATGCGGGAGATTATCGAAGATGCTACCGAAGAGGCTTCGTCCTGCTCTGTGAAGGCGCGGATAACCTCGATTTTCTCACCGGTGGTTCCTTGTGAAAAGCAGACCTTTTTTATACGACTATTGTTTTTGGCAATAACGGAGTTAGCAGCATTTACTATTGTCTGGGTAGAACGGTAATTCTGCTCGAGGCGGAAAATTTTAGAGTCGGGGTAGTCTTTTTGGAAATTGAGAATGTTTTGGATTCTTGCACCGCGGAAACCATAAATACTTTGGGAGTCATCCCCTACGACGGAGATGTTTTTATGGCGTGATGAGATTTTTTTAACAATGAGATACTGAGCATAATTGGTGTCTTGATACTCATCCACAAGAATATAGCGAAACTGCTCGGCGAGCTTATCTGCAACTTCAGGGTGGTCACGTATTAAGATGTTCATATTTAGCAGAATATCATCAAAGTCCATTACCCCTGCTGTACGGCACTTTTTGGCATATAACTCATAAATATCGCAAATACGTCCTTTACGGGTCGTAGAATCAAATTGAATTAATTCGGAGTTGGACATATAAGCCTTAGCGGTTATTAAATTGTTTTTAGCCAATGAGATACGCGAAAGCACCTCTGCAGGCTTATAAACTTTGTCATCTAACTGGAGCTCTTTAATAGATGCCCGTATGGCACTTCTTGAGTCGGATTGATCATAAATGGTAAATGAGGAGGGGTACCCGATCAGGTCGGAGTGTTCCCTTAAAAACCGTATAAAAATAGAGTGGAAAGTCCCCATCCAGAGGCGTATCCCTTTCTCCTTTCCGATAAGAGAGATAACCCTCTCTTTCATTTCACGTGAGGCTTTGTTGGTAAAGGTTAATGCCAATATTGCATTAGGAGAGACCCCCTGCTCCAGGAGGTAAGCTATTTTTAGTGTTAAAACTTTAGTTTTTCCGGATCCTGCTCCGGCTATAATAAGTGTCGGACCGTTAATGTTTCTCACAGCCTCCTCTTGTGCACAATTCAATCCCGCGAAGTCGATCATTTTCTTTATAAAATTATACTGCAAAACTACAAAAATTTTATCTATATTTGCACGTCAAACACAAAACACTTTTGTATGGTCGATTATATTAAATTACGAAAAGGGTTGGATGTCCCGATTGCCGGAACACCCTCGCCTCACATCAAAGAAAATATAATCTCCGATACAGTCGCTGTAAAACCCACAGATTTCAGAGGAATTATCCCGAGACTGTTAGTGAAAGAGGGAGATCAAGTAAAAGCAGGGTCTCCAATATTTGCTGATAAGGCTCGTCCTAATATTCTCTTTACATCCCCGGTCAGCGGAACGGTTGAAGAGATTGTAAGAGGGGAGAAGAGAAAATTGCTTGAAATTCGAATTAAAGCGGATAAGCAAACAGAGTACCTTAATTATTCCCTTGCGAAATTAGAAACAATGACCGAAGAGGAGATTAAGAATCTTCTTCTTGAGTCAGGTCTCTGGGCTTGCATTAAACAGCGTCCTTACGGCATTATTCCAAATCCCGAAGTAGCACCAAAAGCTATTTTTATTTCTGCGTTTAATACCGCCCCTTTAGCTCCTGATTATGATTACTCTCTTCAGTATGATTTTGATAATATTCAGACAGCTATCAATGCTTTGACAAAACTAACCAAGGGTGGGATACATATGGGGCTCTCTACATTAACACATGCAAGTACCCCTTTCCACAAGTTGAGTCATGTTAATTTTCATATTTTTGACGGGAAGCACCCTGCCGGAAATGTGGGAGTACAGATTCATCATGTCTCACCCATAAATAAAGGGGAAACAGTTTGGACTATCAGTATGCCTCATCTTGCTGCTATTGGTAAATTCTTTAGAAAAGGAATTTACGATATGAGTAAGGTGGTAGCAGTTACAGGTCCGCGTGTGGACTCTCCCTGTTATGTTAGAGGAGTTTCAGGAATGAGTCTGAAACCTTTTAAAGCCTTTGCCTCTGAAAATGTGAACTCTTTGCAGAAAGGGTGCGATGTTCGTTACATTAGTGGCGATGTTCTAACCGGGAAAAATGTAGGTCTTGATGGTTTCCTTGGATTCTATGATGATCAGGTAACCATGATAACCGAAGGGAGTTATTACGAAATGTTTGGTTGGGGCAACCCATTTAGATTTAAGAAATTTAGTGTACATCGTACCTATTTTTCATGGATATTCCCTCTTCTTAACCCCAAGCAGTCATACAATATGGACTCAAATCTTAATGGGGGCGAAAGAGCTTTTGTGATGTCAGGGGAGTATGAAAAGGTACTTCCTATGAATATATATCCTGTATATCTTTTGAAAGCTATTCTTGCTGGAAATATAGACAAGATGGAGGAACTTGGTATTTACGAAGTTGTCGAGGAGGATTTTGCTCTTTGCGAATATGTCTGTACCTCTAAAATCGAAGTCCAATCTATTATTTCTGATGGTATAGATATGATGATTAAAGAAATGTCTTAATAAGGAGGAGTCTATTTATGGGTTTAAGAAAATTAGTTGACAATATGAAACCAACCTTCCAAAAAGGGGGGAAATTGGGATTCCTGCATTCTACTTTTGAAGCATTCGAATCTTTCTTATATGTTCCGAATAATGTTACCGCTAAAGGGAGTCATGTCAGAGACTGTAATGACCTGAAAAGGGCAATGATAGTCGTGGTAATCGCTTTGGTTCCGGCAATGCTCTTCGGTATCTATAATATTGGGTACCAGCATAATATTGCCATTGGCGGAGATATGGGATTCTGGGGGATGATTTGGTACGGTTTTCTCCGTTACCTTCCCCTTCTTTTGGTCTCTTATATAGTTGGTTTGGGTATCGAGTTTGCCTCTGCTCAAATTAATGGACATGAAGTTAATGAGGGGTACTTGGTAACAGGTATGCTCATCCCTCTTATTATGCCTGTGGATGTTCCTCTTTGGATACTCACGTTGGCTGTTATATTTGCGGTTATCCTTGGTAAAGAGGTCTTTGGAGGTACCGGAATGAATATCTGGAACCCTGCATTATTGGCGAGGGCTTTTGTCTTTTTTGCCTACCCAAGCCATATTTCAGGGGATAAAGTTTGGATCTCTGGACTTACTAAGGGTGAAGGGATCATTGATGGTTTTTCTGGAGCCACCCCTCTTGCTGAGGCGGCTGCAGGGAATCCGCTCCCCTCAACTCTTGATTTGATAATTGGTACTATCCCCGGTTCAATAGGGGAGACCTCCATAATAGCAATCTTGCTTGGAGCAATAATTCTTATCTGGACGGGGGTTGCAAGTTGGAAAATAATGGTTTCCACTGTGGTAGGGGCGCTTGCTGTGGGACTCCTTGCAAATGCCTGCGCACCGGATCCTTCATCATATTTGGCTCTTCCTGCTTGGAAACACCTTCTGCTTGGGGGTTTTGCTTTCGGTGCAGTCTTTATGGCGACTGACCCTGTTACCTCTGCTCAAACTGAAGCAGGGAAGTGGATATATGGATTATTCTTAGGGATGGTGGTTATGATTATCCGCCTCTTTAATCCGGGTTACCCCGAAGGGATGATGTTGGCAATACTTTTAATGAACACTTTTGCTCCTCTTATCGACCACTTGGTGGTATCACGTAATATCAGCAAAAGAAAGAAGAGAGCTTTAATCGTAAAATAGAGTATTATGAATAAGGAAAGTAATTTATATACAATTATCTACTCCACAGTACTAGTTATTGCGGTGGCAGCGATTCTCGCTTTTGTATCCCTCTCTCTCAAAGATAAGCAGCAGAGAAATATCGACATGGAGACTAAGACTAATATTCTTAAATCTGTTAATCTTGCCCCTGATGTAGAGACTGCTCCCAATAGATTTGAATATATTGATGAGAGGTAT
Source organism: uncultured Muribaculaceae bacterium (assembly GCA_964432305.1). Lineage (GTDB taxonomy): Bacteria > Bacteroidota > Bacteroidia > Bacteroidales > UBA932 > CAYSND01. The sequence continues at coordinate 4,833 of CAYSND010000006.1, forward strand.
AATAAATATATCACAGCTTCATACTTGGTGAATGCTGATGGTGAGAAGATAGAAGGTGAGGCTTTTAAGGTAGATTTGAAGGGACAATTCGATGTTATGAGACTCTCTAAAACTGATATCACAAAACTGACTCTTCCTGTCTTTGAGTGTACTCTCGATAGCGGTGAAAAGGTTTATATCTTTTCAATATATGGAGCAGGACTTTGGGGACCTATTTGGGGATATATCTCATTGAAGAGTGATCTAAATACAGTTTACGGTGCTAATTTCGGTCATAAAGGGGAGACCCCCGGTCTTGGTGCCGAGATAGCTACAGATCAATTTAGTGGACAATTTTTAGGAAAAGAGATTTTTAACAATGGCGCTTTTTGCTCTATTGCTGTAGTTAAAGGTGGTGCTGAAAAGGGAAATTCTCATCAAGTGGATGCTATTTCAGGAGGTACCATTACCAGCAATGCTTTGCAAGAGACCATCTCTTCCTGGTTTAATTATTATTTGCCATTTATTAAAAAGGAGGTGAAAGATGAAGAAGGAAATTTATAGAAATCCTATTTTCAAGGCTAATCCCGTTACGGTTTTAGTACTCGGTATCTGTTCAGCATTAGCAGTTACAGTTAAGCTTGAAGCAGCTATTGTGATGGCTCTCTCTGTTACCATAGTTACAGGGTTTTCGAGCTTTATTATGTCTTTAATGAGGAACTCGATTCCTAATCGGATAAGAATTATAGTTCAGTTAGTCATCGTCTCTCTTTTCGTTATATTGGTTGACGAAATTTTGAAAGCATATGCTTATGAAGTTAGTAAACAGCTCTCCGTTTTTGTAGGGCTAATTATTACTAACTGTATAATAATGGGGAGAATAGAGGCTTTTGCATTAGGTAATAAACCTATCCCCTCACTCATTGACGGCTTTGCTAACGGTTTTGGTTATGGACTGATTCTAATAGCTCTCGGTCTTATTCGTGAACTATTTGGTTCAGGAACTATCCTCGGTTTTCAAATTATCCCTCTTGAATGGTATGTTAAGAATGGAGGATTTTATGAAAACAACGGTCTTATGATCCTCCCTCCTATGGCATTAATTTTAGTAGGGCTGATTATATGGATTCAAAGAAGTGTACAGAAAGAATTACGTGAACAATAAAAAACACAGACCATTATGGAATATCTAAATTTACTTATCAAGTCGATTTTCGTTGACAATATGATATTTGCATACTTCCTAGGGATGTGTTCATTCTTAGCGGTATCAAAAAGTGTTAAGACTGCTTCTGGGTTGGGGCTTGCGGTTATTTTTGTAATCGTGGTAACCCTCCCTATAAACTATCTCCTCAATAAATTCGTCCTCTCTCCTGGTGCTCTTGCATGGTTAAATCCGGAGTATGCGCACTTGGACCTTAGTTTCTTGAGTTTTATTGTTTTTATAGCAGTTATTGCCTCTATGGTTCAGATAGTGGAGATGGTGGTAGAAAAATTTGCCCCCTCGCTCTACTCTTCACTTGGAATTTTTCTCCCTTTAATAGCAGTAAACTGTGCTGTTCTTGGGGCTTCACTCTTTATGCAGGAGCGTGGTTATGCCAATGTTGGTGAGGCTACGGTCTTTGCCCTCGGTTCAGGAATCGGGTGGTGTCTTGCGATAGTATCTATTGCGGCAATTAGAGAGAAACTCGCTTATTCACATATTCCTAAGGGACTTAAAGGGTTAGGAATCTCCTTTATTATAACTGGTATGATGGGGATAGCATTTATGAGTTTTATGGGAATTAAATTATAGGAGGAAAGAGTATGCAAATTACAATTATATTCGGAGCAGTAGTTTTTTTAATAATTACGCTTGTTCTTGTTTTTCTCCTGCTCTTCGTTAAAACAAAACTTACCCCTGAAGGGAAGGTTAAAATAGCAATCAATAAAGGAGAACGCGAGCTGGAGGTTACTCCCGGTTCCTCTCTTTTATCTACTCTTAGCAATGAGAAAATTTTCCTCCCTTCTGCTTGCGGTGGGGGTGGAACCTGCGGTATGTGTAAATGTCAGGTGGTTACCGGAGGTGGTACAATTCTCCCTACGGAGGTTGGGTTCTTCACCCGTAAACAGCAGCAGAATAATTGGAGGTTAGGGTGCCAGGTTAAGGTTCGCGAGGATATGGAGATATTGATTCCTCAGCATGTGCTTGGAATTAAGAAATGGGAGTGCGAGGTGGTTAGCAATCGCAATGTGGCTACTTTTATTAAGGAGTTTGTGGTTAAACTTCCTGAAGGAGAGAACCTTAATTTCAAATCAGGTGGTTATATTCAGATAGATATCCCCCCTTGTGAGGTCGATTTTAGTAAAGATATTAATGTCGAGGAGGAGTTCAGAGGGGATTGGGATGCAATGAATATCTGGGGATTAAAGATGAAAAACAGTGAGCACTCTTTCAGAGCTTACTCTATGGCTAACCACCCTGCAGAGGGGAATATCATTATGTTGAATATTCGTATTGCTACCCCTCCATGGGATAGGGAAAAGAAAGGGTTTATGGCCGTAAATCCGGGTATCTGCTCTTCTTATGTCTATTCACGTAAACCGGGTGACAAGGTTACCATTTCAGGTCCTTACGGGGAATTTTTCTTAAAAGAGACTGATAATGAGATAGTATTTGTCGGTGGTGGTGCAGGTATGGCTCCAATGCGTTCACATATCTTCCATCTCTTCAGGACTCTTGCCACTCATAGGAAAGTTAGTTTCTGGTATGGAGCTCGTTCTTTGAGAGAGATCTTCTACGAAGAGGACTTTAGAGCAATAGAGCGCGAATTTCCGAACTTCAAGTTCCATATTGCCCTTTCAGAGCCCAAGCCGGAGGATAACTGGACGGGTGCTAAGGGATTCATCCATCAAGTGCTCTTTGACAATTATCTAAAGAGCCACGAAACGCCTGAGGATATAGAGTATTACCTCTGTGGTCCTCCGTTGATGACTTCTGCAGTGGTCAAGATGCTTGATAATCTTGGTGTTCCGGAAGATAACGTTGCGTTTGATAATTTCTAACATAAAAAGGGGCGGCAGCCCCTTTTTATGTTAGAAATTACCATCATGATTGATTTCTACCCCCCTATAATCCCCCAATGGGGGATGGATGCACGACACTACTGTCTTTCCGTTTGCTAAAGCAAACCCGACCCGTGTCGGTCTGCTTGGGCAGACACCAAACTTTGTTTGGTTAATAAAAAGGGGCTGAGAAATCAGCCTTTTTTTATTTTTACGACATTCTAAATTGAATTTATTACTTTTGCGACTTGTTTTTAAAAATTAAGCCACATAAAAAACAGGAATGGGAGAGGATAAAGAGTTAAAAGTAATAGATTTCAGAAATGAACGGGAATTCCGTCTCCTTTTTAATCTTTTTTATAAGGAGCTGGTTTTTTATGCTTTTGGGCTCCTCGACAATCTCCAATTAGCTGAAGATGTGGTACAGGATTTCTTTGTAAATCTTTGGTTTAAACATGGAGCCAAGGAGATACAATACTCACTTAAAAGTTATCTCTATACTTCAGTTAAAAATGCCTGCTTGAATGAGATGCGTAAAAAGGATTTTAAAAGGGAGAATAGAGAAAATAGTGAAGAAATTTCACTTCTTGACACAGATACTTTCGAGCAGTTTGATGACTATCAGATTAATGAAATAAAGAGGGAACTTCTCCGTGATGCAGTAAGAAAAATGCCTGAACAGAGGAGGATTATCTTTATTCTATGCTCTTTTGAAGGGATGAAATATGCCGATGTTGCCAAACAACTAAATCTCTCTGTAAATACCGTACGTACTCAGATGGGGAGGTCTTTTAAGTTTTTAAAGGAGGTACTTTCTAACGAAAAAGTGAAAAAACTCTAAAAATCTGTAATACTTTTTTCTTTCTGATGTGTCTTTTAATAAAAAGGCAAAAATATGTCGGAAAGATTATGGGAAATAATGGCTTCACATTTAAGTGGAGAATCTCTTAAAAGAGAAGATTTAGAGATTCTAAACGAGTGGTTGAAAGCGAGTGCAGAAAACAGGAGGGCTTATAATGATCTTAAAATATTTTATCAGGGATCTCGTTTCGAGAACACTTTGAACATCCATAAAGCATATCAGGAGGTAGTACGGAAAATTAAAGCAGAAAAAAACAGAAGAAATTTCAATATTGGCAAATGGGCTTCTGTTGCTGCTGTTTTCTTATTCGGTATTGCTTTAATGAGTGTTGTTCTGAGAAATAATGACGAAAAAGAGCCGATTATAGCAGTTAAGCAGTCTGTTAGTATAGACAAAGTAGTTTTAACCCTCGCGAATGGAGTAGGGTATTACCTTGGAGAATCATCTGATGAGGAGTTGCTCTATAAAACGTCTGCTATATATAATAGATCAGGAACACTCTACTTCTCCTCCAACTCTTCAGATATAGGAGTGGACAACTCTTTAAATACGATAACTACTCCTGTGGGGAAAAGCCATAAAATAATCTTCGGAGATGGCTCTGAAGTTTGGTTGAGTGCCGGTAGTTCTCTCTCTTTCCCGGATAATTTCTCAGGAATTGATAGGAGGGTAAAACTTAAAGGTGAGGCTTACTTTAAGATTTCCAAAATGTCCGATCGCCCCTTTATGGTTGAGACAGAGAAAGCTTATGTTAAAGTTTTAGGGACAGAGTTTGATGTAAGAGCTTATGATAAAGAGGAGGTTTTTCTAACAACTTTAGTCAAAGGTTCTGTCGTGGTCTCCCCTCAAGGTGCCTCTTCACATGCTATTAACTTAACCCCTTCACAACAATACTCCTTGGATCACAATACGCTCTTCGCAGAGGTCTATGAGGTGGATACAAGGGTTTTTACAGCCTGGAAAGATAATATGTTTTTGTTTAGAAATGCTCCTCTTAAAGATGTATTGAGAGAGTTTGAAATATGGTATGGAACTTCATTCGTTTTTGAAGATCCTAAGGCTGAAGAGGTAAAGATCTCAGGTTATTTTAAACGTCCGAATTCTTGCAACGAGGTGGTAGATATGATTAACAAACTTGAAAAGGTCGTTATTGTAAAACAAAATGATAAATTTTTACTAACCATAAAAAAATATGAAAAGGGAAAAAACTAAAATTTTCTGCAAACTACTATTGTTAGTTGCAGTGGGCTTTGTTTTCCAGTCATTTATCATTATATCTAACCAAAAGGTGACACTTAAATTAGATAATGTCTCTTTGGAACAGGTGTTGTGGAATTTGAAAGAGAAAACAGGTATTGAATTTGTCTATAGCAATCAGGATGTTGCCTCTTTTAAAAAGGTAAGTGTTGATGCTAATGGAAAAGCTCTCGATGTCGTTCTAAACGATGTTTTAAGCACCACTAATTTGAGCTATTCAGTATCAAATGATGTAATCGTCATTCATAAGAGAGACGAGGGTGTTATGAAATCTTCCGGCGGTCAATCACAACAAAAGGAGAAAGTAGTTAAAGGTACTGTAAGAGATAAATCACAGAATCCATTAGCCGGTGTCTCAGTAGTTGTAAAAGGGACTACCAAAGGTACCTCTACGGAAGCTGATGGTAAATATGCGATTTCGGTTGATAGTAAGGCATCAGATGTAACTCTCCAGTTTTCGTTTATTGGGATGCAGTCAATGGAGGTCAAGGTTGCAGGTAGAGATGAGGTGAATGTGGAGATGGAAGATGAAGCATCTACTATTGAAGAGGTAATGGTGGTAGCTTACGGAACTGTAAAGAAAGAGTCTTTTACCGGTTCTGCTCAAAGTGTAAAAGGGGAGGAGGCTATTAAAGAGACCGGACCTCTATCAGTTGAAAAAGCACTTCAAGGTTATGTTGCCGGGGTTAGGGTTACTCAGACTGATGGTCAGCCCGGTGCTAATGCAACTGTTCAAATCAGAGGTATTGGTTCTATAAATGGTAATATCCAGCCCTTATATATTATAGACGGGGTGCCTGTGGTGGCAACCGGACAGTCATTGATAATGTATTCAAGTGTGATGACATCACTTAACCCTGCCGATATCGAATCTATGACAGTACTTAAAGATGCCGCTGCTACGTCCCTTTACGGTTCAAGAGCCGCTAATGGTGTGGTTATTATCAATACCAAAAAAGGGAAGTCGGGTAAAACTGTTTTTAATGCCGATTATGAGAGAGGGTGGACCACTACCGTTATGCCTCATGAACTTTTCGGTCTTTTTATGTCAGGAAAAGAGTATACAGAGTACGCTTTGGAGGGGTTAAAGAACAGATATTTGTATGATAATAAGGCTCTCCCCGGAATGACAAATTATAATGCTAATGACCAGGCTGTTAAGGATGCTGCCATGAACTATGCTTATTTGAATTTAAATAAAAGAGCAAAGGTTCTTCACCCTGATGATCCATTGGATGGCACATTTAATTATAACACTGCTGACAGAGAGAAGTATCTAACCAATGCAAGAAATACAGACTGGGCTTCTACACTGTTCAAAATGGGTAAAGAAGATAAAGCGAATATCTCTGCAAGAGGTGGTACTGAAACTCTGAAATATTTCACCTCTATTAGTTATTTTAATCAAGTCGGATTATTACCAAGCAGTAATTTTAGCCGTTTTACAGGGAAATTAAATGTAGAGAATAAAGTTAATAAGTATGTCACATTTCAGATAGATGAGACTTTAGGGGTTACTGATCAGTCAGGAACTGAGTCAGGTGGATACTACTCAAACCCTATTTGGGGGGTAAGAAATCTTAACCCTACAGCTCCTGTTTATAATGCTGATGGCTCTTATTTTAGATACCCGGGGTTTATTACCAAAATCGCCAACTATGTAAAAAACATTAAGGAACAGGTGAATATGTCTTCAAACCTAAGAAGTCTAACCAATGCCTCTATTTCTGTTAACTTCACAGATTGGCTCACATTTAGATCTGTTAATGGATTTGACTTTGTAAACCTTACAGAGAGATCTATTGCAGGGATAGATAGTCATGATGGTAGAAATGAGAGAGGTGTGGCTTTGGAAGCTTTCTCTAAGATTATAGACTTTACCACTTCCAACACTCTTAATTTTAATAAGACATTTGCTTCAAAACATAATGTTGTCGCTTTGTTAGGATATGAAGCTGAAAAATTCCAAAACCGTTATTTTTATGGAGAAGGGGTCGGATTCGTTTCTGATAGCTTTTTATATTTGAGCAATGCTGCTAAAGCAAGAGAGATAGGTGGCAAAGTAACAGACTACAGGCTTGTTTCGTTATTTGGAAAGGCTGATTATAATTACGCCGGCAAATATTATCTCTCTGCAAGTTTAAGAAGAGACGGTTCTTCAAAGCTCGCACAGGGTGCCAGGTGGGGTAACTTCTACTCTTTCTCCGGTGCTTGGAATATCTCTCGCGAGTCATTTATGAAAGATGTAACCTGGATTGATAATTTAAGATTAAAAGCCTCTTATGGTACCACAGGTAATCTCCCGAATGGGTTTTATGATTCTCAGGCTCTCTTCTCTTTAGCAAATAACTACAATGGAACCCCTGTTCTCTATATCCAGAGCATCGGTAATCCTCTATTAACATGGGAGCACTCATACACCTCCAATGTCGGAATCGATTTCTCTCTCTTTAATTCGAGACTTTCAGGAACGATTGAGTACTACAATAAGCTAACTGATAATCTATTAAATAATGCTACCATTTCAGGTAATACAGGTTTTGCAAGTATTCTTGTTAATGAAGGAAAGTTAAGGAATCAAGGTGCTGAACTTACATTAATAAGTAGAAATATCGATAGAAAGGATTTTAAGTGGAGCACAGAGTTTAATATCTCATGGATGAAAGCTATGGTTGAAGAGCTTAAGAATGATGTTATTTCAAACCCGAGAATCTTTAGACAAGGGGAACACCTTTACTCATTCTATGCAAGAGAGTGGGCAGGAGTAGATTCGGAAACAGGAAGACCATTATGGTATAAAAACGTGTATGAAGCTGATGGTAAGACCCCTATTAAAGATGGAAGCACTACTTCCAATGTCTCTGAAGCTAATAGAGTAATCTTAGGTAAAGCTTATCCCGATTATTTTGGAGGTTTAACAAACAGATTCTCATATAAGGGATTGGAACTCTCTTTCTTAGCTACTTTCACTCTTGGAGGGAAAATGTATCACTATCTCGAAAGACTTGGTCTTGATGGGAGGTATCTTGGAACTTACAACCCTACCAAACAGGCAGCAAATAGTGTTTGGAAAGCTCCGGGAGATGTTACCAAAAATGCTATAAACATTTTCGATAACCCTTATCAACCGCAAGAAATTTCAAGCCGTCATTTAATATCTACTGACCATGTAAGGATTAAAAATATTACATTGTCATACGCTATTCCACGTGCTTGGACCTCTAAACTCGGACTGTCAAATGTTAGAGTTTATCTGAACGCAACCGATCCATTTACGTTCTATAAGTATGATTATATCAATCCCGAAGTTACATATCACGGGCAGTCAAATGCAGGTCTCACTTATCCTGCGTTGAAGTCCTATAGGATAGGATTAAATATTCAATTTTAATAATTTGCAGTAATATGAAAAAATATATTTTTATAATAATTGCCGCATTGATTGTCTCTTCTTGTGGGAATGATTTTCTAACCGTATCTCCTACTACAGCGGCAGGAAATGATAACCTTATAAACAATGTTCAGGACTTACAGATAGCCACAAACGGAGTTTATGAGTGTCTGACTAAGAGTGTTTATTATCAAGGTGAGTTTACCTATATGTCTGACCTTATGGGTGATTATATTATGGAGCCTTTATGGGGTAGTCAGCATTTAAAATTTTACTATGCTTATGGTTTTAGTAAAGTCAGGAGTGAAACCGCTTTCTTCCGTAATACCTATTTAGGTCTTCAGGATATAAACCTGGTTTTAGATAAATCTTCCAAACTACCTGATTCTCCACAGAAAACAGCTCTTGTTTCAGAACTTAGAGCATTAAGGGCACTACTTCACTTTGACCTTGTCAGATTATATGGTCCTCTCTATTGTAACCTTGGAAAGGGGACAATAAAATCAGATGCACTCGGGATAAGAATAGCAAAAGAGCCTGTTAAGGATATGAGAGCCCCTTTCTATAGGAATAAAGTCTCTGATGTTTATGATTTTATTAAGACAGAACTAGAGCAGTCAGTTCCTTCTCTCCCTAAAGCCAAAAGGAATGGCAATTTGGATTATTGGGGAGGTAAAGCCCTTTTGGCAAAGGTCTATCTTTATATGAACTTAAATCAGCAGGCACTCGATGCTGCCGAGGATGTAATAAGGAATAGTGGTCTTAAATTATACCAAAGAGCTGATTATGTTGCCTCTTGGGGAAAAGAATTTGGGACAGAGTCTGTTTTCGAACTTGCAACCTCATTGACTGATAATAGCGGTTATACCTCTCTTGGATGGATCTGTTCAGAGAAAGGGTATAAGACAGCTGTTCCAACAAAGGATTTCTTAGATTTGGCTGCAGCCGATCCTAATGATATTCGTTTTTCTCTTCTTATTTACTCTACTAAGGATAAATGTTACTATATTTCGGGAAAATATCCAGGAAGAGATGGTGATATTAAAATCAATAACCCAAAAGTTATGAGACTTAGTGAAGTATATCTTATTGCCTCAGAAGCAGCTCTTAAAGCCGGTAATACCGGTAAAGCAGGGAGTTATTTGAGCGATTTGAGAGAGAAGAGAACCACGACGACTCCTCGTAAATATGATTCAGCGGTAACTATTGATGATGTTCTTTATGAAAGAGCTGTTGAACTTTATGGTGAAGGTAATCGTGCTTGGGACCTCTGGAGGAACCAGAAATCTGTTGTAAGATATACCTCATTGACAGAGAAGGAGCAGAAAGGTCATAATGACTATCTGACTGATGGGGTTATTAATTTTGATTTCTATCAAGCAATATTCCCTATCCCTGAAACTGAACTCGACTTGCTCCCTGTTGCCGATAGAGCAGCTCAGCAGAATCCCGGATACTAATTTTGAAATTAAAGGTTAATAAATTATCTATATGAAACGACTTATCTTATTCTTGGCAGTAGCGTGTATCGCTTGCTCCCAAATTTATGCTCAAGTAGGCAAAAAAGAGTATTCCCCTTTTGAAAAGGCGCTGCAAGGTATTTCCAGCAATGAGATGATGTCGTATGTCGAATGGTTGGCGAGTCCACAAAACAAGGGGCGTCTTGCAGGTTCTCCGGAATATGCAAGATGCGCCCAGTGGGCTGCTAATTTATTTGCTACTTGGGGGCTAACTCCCGGTGGTGATAATGGTTTTTATTTTCAGAATTTTCCGATTCATTATACAGATGTTAAAGGAGCCGGAACGTTGAGAGTAATTTCAGACGAGATGGATGTGAAATATGAAATTCACAAAGATTACTATGTCGGAACCCATACTGCCGGAGGGGCATTAAAGGGGGATGTGGTCTATGTGGGTTATGGTATTACAGCTCCTGATCTCGGTTATGATGATTACTCCGGAGTAGATGTTAAAGGGAAGATCGTAATAATAGAGCCTGGTACCCCTTGTTCAAACGATCATCCTCTTTATAATAAATTTGATTCTCTCTATGCAGGGACTCATGCCAAAATGGACAATGCTGTTAAGCACGGAGTGGCAGGGGTGCTTTTCGGAGGGAAATTTTCTCATCCCGGTATTCATATTTATGACGGGCTTATCTATTGTCATATAGGAGATAAAGTCATCAATGATATGTTGCAGGGGAGTGATAAGAGTGCTTTCAAATTAAGAGAAGGTATTAAAAAAGCTGTTGCCCCTTCCTCTTTCTTAATAGAGGGGGTAAAGGTGGAGATGATTTTTGAAAGCCAACAAGTAAAGAACAGCTTAACACAGAATGTCATAGGGTATATCCCGGGGAGTGATAATAAACTTATGGACTCGCCAATAGTCGTTGGAGCCCATTTAGATCACCTCGGTTCCCCAGGCATTATAATGCCCGGAGCAATGGATAATGCCTCCGGAAGTGCTATACTACTATCGGTGGCAAAGGCTTTCGCAGAGAGCGGGATTAAACCTGTAAGACCGATAGTTTTTATTTTATTTGGTGCTGAGGAGCATGGAATGTTAGGCTCTAAGTATTATGTGAAACACCCTCTATTCCCACTTGATAAAACTCTCTGTATGTTTAATATGGATATGGTGGGGAATGGAACAGAGATAAGGATTGCCTGTTTAGAGAGCTTTCCTAATATGAGAAAAGTGGTCGAAGAGGCAAATGACCAATATACAAGGCGGATTATTAAAGTAACCCCTCACGAATGGGCTTCCGGTAAAATGTACACAGACGGAGAGATATTTAATAATAGTCGTGTAATTACATTCTTCTATGGTCCTACCAATAGAGTTGGTAAGGTCTATTATCATGTGCCTGAAGATTTGCCAGATACCTTTACTCCTGAAATTATGGAGGATTTGGGTAAGCTGCTCTTTGTTACTTTAAGCAGAATCTCTTCTGATAAGAATTTTAAGTTATAATCGTTATTTTATACCTTTGTATAGAATCGGATTATCTATTTTAAAACAATATAATTATGTTAAGAAGAATACTATTTTCGTGTATTGTCCTTTCTCTCTCTATTGTTAGAATATCAGCACAGGAAGGATATCAGTCTCCCCCCAAGGTGGTTGAGGATTTAATTTTAGCCCCTTCAACACCGACATTCTCATTGAGCCCGATGAAAGATAGGTATCTTATAATTCAGATTAATGACATTCCTACCATTAGGGAGCAAGCGCAAGATGAGATAAAACTTGCAGGGGTTAGGGTTATGGCTACAACAAATGCACCCAAGCAGAGAACGAAAATGAAACAATTTGAGTTCAAATCAATGCCTGGTTTTAAAAAAGCAGAAGGTGTTGTTTCAGGATTCCCTGAAGATGTTAATGTACTCTCTTTCAGATGGGCACCTGACGGTTCCAAATTGGCAGCAATAGTCGAAGAGAGTGACGGAGTTACCCTTTGGGTTATTGATCCTGACAAGCTCTCTGCCTCCTTATTGTCTAAAAGGAGATTGAACTTGTTTTTTGGAACATCAATGGTCGAATGGGCACCTGACGGAAAGAGTATTCTTGTCCCCTTTATCCCTGAGGGGAGAGGAGCAGTCGTAGCGGATAACAATAAATATATTGCTCCTGTGATTCAGAGTAGCGAGGGTGAAAGTAGTCCCGCAAGGACGTATCAAGACCTCCTCACTGATAATTATAGTGAGTATCTTTTTGACTACTATGCGACATCACAGCTTGGTGTTGTCTCGATAGAGAGTGGAAAATTGGAGATGAACGGAGCCTCTGCAATATATAATGGAGCGACTTATTCCCCTGATGGTAAGCATCTTCTCATTCAATACTTAAAGAGACCTTACTCCTATGTGGTTCCATGCGACTTATTCCCTCAGACCACCGAGGTAAGAAATCTTTCAGGTGTGGTGGAAAAAACGCTTAATGTAAGAGAGCTTACAGAATTTGAATTTATGGGTAAAAACTCTACCTCTAAATTTCCGAGAAATTTCAATTGGCGAGCTGATATGGCGGCAACAGTTTATTGGACTGAGCCTTTGGATGGTGGAGATGGTAAAAAGGTATGTGAGCTTAGGGATAAGTTAGTCGCTTTGAATATGGAGACAGGAGAGACCTCAGAGTTATTAAAGAGCGAATACAGGCTTACTGAGGTTATGTGGGGAGATTCAGACAATGCCTTTGCTTTCTCTTATGATGATGCTACAAGGATGCGTAAAGGGATTCATTTTAATCCAAGGGAGAAAAAGGTAATCAGAGAGCTTTTCCATCAAAGCAGAGAGGATCGCTATGCAGACTGGGGGAGACTTGTTACTGAAAGGAATAGCTTTGGCAGAAACAGTGTCTTTACCTCCGATAAATATAAAACAGTCTATTTCTCCGGAAATGGTTTCTCTCCAAAGGGAGCTTATCCGTTTATTGACTGCCGTACCCTTTCAGATGGGACAGCGAAGAGGGTTTGGCAGTGTGTGGATCCTTTCTATGAATCTCCTGTTGCATTTGTTGATGTTGTAAAAGGAAAAGTTGTCACTTCAAGAGAGGCTAACGAGATGGTGCCAAACTATTATTTAGTCGATGTAAAGAAGAAAAAATCAGAGCAGCTTACATTTTTTGAGAACCCTTATAAAGCAATGCAGGGTGTTACAAAACAGTTTGTGGAGTATACAAGAAAAGACGGGGTTAAGTTAAATGGCACCCTTTATCTCCCAGCAGGTTACAAGAAAGGGGATGCTCCTCTTCCTACTCTATTGTGGGCATATCCCACCGAGTATAAGAGTATGGATAATGCAGGTCAGAGAACAGATGCCCCTAATCAGTTTGTAAGGTTTACAAGAACTTCTCCTATACTGTGGGTAGCTGTCGGTTATGCAGTACTTAATGATGCCTCTTTCCCTATCATCGGAGAGGGGAAAACTGAGCCTAATGATACTTATTTGGAGCAACTTGTGGCAAATGCCGAGGCTGCAATAGACAGACTTGTAGATATGGGGGTAACTGACAGACGTAAAGTAGCTGTAAGTGGACACTCTTATGGTGCCTTCATGACTGTAAACCTCTTGGCAAATTCAGATCTATTTGCTGCAGGTATTGCAAGAAGTGGTGCATATAATCGTACCCTTACCCCTTTCGGATTCCAAAATGAGTCGCGTACCTTCTGGGAAGTTCCTGAAGTTTATATGACAATGTCTCCTTTTGTTAAAGCAGACAAATTAAAAACTCCACTGCTTCTAATACACGGTCAAGCAGATAATAACCCCGGAACATTTACTCTGCAGAGCGAGAGGATGTATAGTGCAATAAAGGGGAATGGGGGGATTGTGCGTCTTGTCTTATTGCCATACGAAAGTCATGGCTATTATGCACGAGAGTCTATCTTACAACAGGCTTGGGAGACATATAGATGGCTTGAGAAATATGTTAAAAACAGAAAATGAAGTAAGTAGCCTTTTCTGTAAAACGGGGTCCTATTTGGGATCCCGTTTTTTTTAGAATAGTTCTCTGAAAGCTCTTATATCATTTATCTTACCCTTACCTGAATTATATGTAATAATTCCGTCACTTACCATTTCAGAGATGGCTCTTGAGAGGGAGGGGCGTTCTATGCCGAAGTATTCTGCCAATGAGGTGATAGTACGGTCAAAGTGAAATTCCCCTTGGTTTTCAATAGAGAGTATATAAAAAGCCACCTTGGATTTAATATTTTTGTGAGCAAATATTTTCATCCTATCGGATAAAAATTGCATACGATTAGCATTAAAAGCCATAAATCCGCGCAAAAAGCCGGGACATTTGGCCATTTGCTTCTCTACTGATTCTTTAGTTATAAGAATTAACTCACACTCCTCTGTGGCTATAACATCTACAGGGAACTTATTATTATCCGCAAATAAGAATGCAGCAGCTAAGGGGTAGGGAGCTTTAATCTTTTCTATGGGGAGAGTAAATCCGGAGTTAGAAACAATTTCTGTCTGGACTCCACCTTTAACAAGCATATAGAGGAATGAGATTTTATCATTTTGATATGCAATATATTCCCCCTTTTTATAATGCTTTACGGTGTGTTCAATAGTGCAATTAATTTTAGCCAATTCTTCCGGGGATTTTTCCTTACAAGTTGAGCAGAAAAATAGTAAATCGGGATTTATCATATCTATAATAATTTTGTCCCAAATATAGATAAATATTTTACGTGTGTAACAAATGTTACATGATATAATTTTATGGCTCTTTAATTTTGCCAATAAATAATTAAAATAATGTCTATGTTTTGTTTTCAATGTCAGGAAACAGCCTCAAATAGAGGTTGTACTGTAAAGGGTGTCTGCGGTAAAACTGCGGATGTGGCAGGTCTTCAAGACTTGTTGATTTTTCTTCTTAAAGGTATTTCCCACCATGCTGTTATTCTTCGTGAAACAGGTGTCAAAGTACCAAAATCAGTAAATGAGTTTATCTCAAATTCTCTCTTTATGACCATAACAAATGCTAACTTTGATAAGGATAGATTTGTAAAAGCCATTAATGAGGCGATTTCTATACGCGATTCGCTTGCGAGAGTCTATGATATCGGGGGGAGTTCATATTGTGATTGCCTGAATTGGAGAGGGGAGACAGAGCAGGAGATGGAGATAAAAGCTGCTCAAATAGGTGTTCTTAAGACAGAAGATGAGGATGTCCGTTCACTTAGGGAGCTACTTGTTTATGGGTTAAAAGGGATAGCTGCTTACTCTGAACACGCTGCAAAGCTTGGGTATGAAGATGAAGAGATATATGAGTTTATGCAACGAGCTTTAGTCTCCACTACCAAGGAGTTACCAATGGATGATATGGTTTCCCTGGTACTAAAGTGTGGTGAGTTTGGGGTTAGGACAATGGCACTTCTTGATAAAGCTAATACAGAAACTTACGGGCATCCGGAGATTACAAAAGTAAATTTAGGTGTTCGTAGAAATCCCGGCATTCTCATTTCAGGTCACGATCTACACGATATGAAAGAACTTTTGGAGCAGACGAAAGGGACAGGGGTAGATGTATATACTCACGGCGAAATGCTTCCTGCACATTATTATCCTGAATTTAAGAAGTACTCTAATTTTGTAGGGAACTATGGAAGTGCTTGGTGGCGTCAGAATGATGACTTTGAACTCTTTAATGGAGTTATTCTATTTACTACTAATTGTATTGTTCCTCCACGTGCAACATCTTCCTATTCTGACCGAGTTTATACAACCGGTGCCTCAGGATTCCCAGGATTTAAGCATATTGAAATGGATAAGAGTGGGAAGAAAGATTTTTCCAAGGTGATTGAACATGCAAAACGTTGTTCTGCACCTACTGAGATAGAATCAGGGGAGATTGTGGGTGGTTTTGCACATGCTCAGGTTTTAGCATTAGCAGACAAGGTGATTGAGGCTGTAAAATCAGGTGCGATACGTAAATTTGTGGTAATGGCAGGGTGTGATGGTAGAATGAGGAGCAGGAATTATTATACGGAATTTGCACAAAAATTACCAAAAGATACTGTTATTCTTACGGCAGGTTGTGCAAAATATCGTTATAATAAACTTCAATTAGGGGATATCGGAGGTATTCCAAGAGTTTTGGATGCAGGTCAGTGCAATGATAGTTATTCTTTGGCAATAATTGCCCTTAAGCTAAAAGAGGTCTTCGGATTAGATGATATAAATAAATTACCTATTGTCTATAATATAGCATGGTATGAGCAGAAGGCAGTAATTGTTCTTTTGGCACTACTTTCGCTGGGAGTTAAGAATATTCATCTCGGACCCACAATTCCTGCCTTCCTCTCTCCTAATGTGGTGAACCTTTTGGTAGAGAACTTTGGAATAGGTGGTATATCCGAAGTGGAAGATGATATTAAACTATTTATGCAATAATATTTATGGATAAGACAACATTCAAATTTGATAATAGTAGTGTTAGAAGACAAGACCGCCTCATAGAGCCAGAGGCTGCAACAGACATTATTAAAAACGGAGAATTTGGAGTGTTGTCGATGGTGGAGGTTTTGGGTGAGGCGAGCTATGGGGGATATGGTATCCCTATAAATTATGTTTGGGATGGGGGCGTGTATATATATCTACACTCTGCCCCCTCCGGACATAAACTTGACTCTATTAATAAAAATCCAAATGTCTCATTTACGATTATAGGCCGCACTAATGTAATCTCTCATAAGTTTACAACAGCTTACGAAAGTGTGGTTATTCGGGGTAAAATAGTTCGTGGATTAACAAATCAGGAAAAAATGGATGCATTACTTCTTCTGTTAGATAAGTACTCTCCTAATGATAAAGAAAATGGAATTAAATATACCAACGCATCATTTAATCGCACAGAGATACTAAGAATAGAGATAGATACAGTCTCTGGAAAGGCAAAAAGAGTACTCCCTTAAAGACTACCTATAATGGAGTTACAGGTTTCTGTTTATTAAGCCCCACTTTTATTTATTTTCAGTACCTTATCTCATAAATAATGTTACATTTGTTTAAAATATAATCAAATGAAACGGGTCGTTTTAATACAAATTCTGTTTGTTTTATGGGCAATCCCCTCTTTTGCAAATAGTCTGTCCATTAAAACTACTAACGATGGCCAAAGTGACCAAGTCGTATTATCAGGTAAAGTGCTTGACGCTAAGAATAAGGCACCTTTATTTTTTGCATCTATCTCACTAAGAGGGGGAGAGATAAGCAATGTTTCTAACGGGGAGGGGGTTTTCTTACTAAAAATCTCCGACAATTATCTAATGGACACCGTTTCCATCTCTTTCTTAGGGTACCAAACTGCCAAATGTTTGGCTCGTGATCTAATCCAAAACAGTAAGACAAATTATGTTTACTTAACCCCTTCTGCGCTTGAAATACCGGCGGCAACAGTTAAATGGTACGATGCAAATGTGTTAGTTAAGGAGTCTTTAAGTAAGATTAAAGACAACTATCCTAATCGTAGTATGCAGATGACTGCTTTCTATAGAGAGATGATTAAGAAAAAGAGTACTTATGTTACTCTTACTGAGGCTGTACTCGATATTCTAAAATCTCCCTATGCCAATGATTTCAGCAGTGATCAGATAGGGATTTTCAAAGGGCGAGGCTCTGTGGACAGAAGTCGTATTGATACTATTTTCGTTAAGTTCAGAGGGGGGATTAATGCCTCTTTGGAGCTTGATGTAATGAAATACCCCTTCCTTACAGCCGATCCCTATGAAATCGATGATTTATATCTTTTTTCTTTTGATTCTCCGATTGTTCTAAATGATAAAGTAAACTATGTTGTAAATTTTAAACAGAAAGAGGATAATTCGGGGATTCTGTTTAGGGGAAAGATTTATATTGATTTAGCCTCCTTGGCTATTACAAGGGTTGATTTCAATATGAATGTTGAGGAGAATGATGATGCTACAAATATTTTTATCAGAAAAAAACCAATAGGGCTTAAAGTAAAAATCCTTTATGCAAAGTATCTGGTTCAATATAAAGAGTACGATGGTAAATGGACTTTCGATTACTCCAGGACAGAGTTAAAATTTGACTCAAAATGGAGTAGGCGTCTTTTTAAAACCACTCACACTGTTATTTCGGAGGTAGCAGTAACAGAGCGAAGTAATAAAGTAGTTAAAATACCCACAGAAAACAGAGTACGTCCGAAGGATGTAACCCTCGATAAGGTGGCTGATTTTAGTGACGACAATTTCTGGAAGGATTATAATGTTATTGAGCCGGAATCAGGAATTGAGAGTATTATCCAGCGTATAGTAAAGCAGTTAAAGCGTAGTAGATAGGGGAGGGTAAGTCTGTTTCTCTAAATAAAAAGAGCTACGAGATAGTAGGCTATGAGTGCAAACACCCAAGCTATCAGTATGCTGTAAATCAGTGAAAAGAGTGCCCATTTTCGTTTGCCTGTCTCACTCCTGATGGCAGCAAGTGTCCCTATGCACGGGACATAAAGAAGGGTAAAGACCATAAATGACATAGCTGAATTTTGATTGTATGCTCCTGAAGAGACCAATGCCTCTGACAAAGAGGCATCATTTTCCTCCCCATAAAGTACTCCAAGAGTACTGACAACTATCTCCTTTGCAGCCACTCCGGAGACCAATGCTATACTTGCGCGCCAATCAAGTCCGAGAGGTTTAACCACAGGCTCAATGAATTTTCCAATCTTACCTATATACGACTGTTCATATTGTGTTTGACCTTGAGCTATTGTCTCCTCTTTTTGACGAGGGTAGTAGCTCAAGAACCAAATTACCACTGAGGCGATAAGAACCACACTCCCTATCTTCTTGATGTATTGTACACACTTCTCCCACATATGTTTTAATGTAGCACGAAGGGTGGGTATGCGGTAGGGGGGGAGTTCCATTACGAAGGGGGTTTCATCCTTTTTGAACTTGGTTTTGCGGAGCAGACGAGCTGTTAAAAAAGCTACAACTCCTCCAAGGAGGTACATCCCTATCATTATTGTGGGGGCATTTCTGGGGAAGAAGGTTCCTGCAAGCAGAATATAAATCGGCAGACGTGCGCTACAAGACATAAAGGGATTGATAAGTATTGTAATAAGTCTGCTACTGCGACTCTCAATGGTTCTTGTAGCCATTATTGCAGGGACATTGCACCCAAAACCCATCAGGAGGGGGATAAAGGATTTCCCATGAAGCCCCATTCTGTGCATCAGGCGGTCCATTATAAATGCTGCGCGTGCCATATACCCCGAATCCTCCATAAATGAGATGAAGAGGTAAAGTATCAGTATATTAGGCAGATACGCAGCTACGCTCCCCACTCCCATGATAATCCCATTTACAATCAGATCTTGGAAAGCACCATCAGGAAGCGCGTTTGATGTTATCTTAGAGAGCCAGTCAAAGGCTTGTGCAAGCCATGCTTGAGGGTATGCTCCCACCTTAAAAGTCACAACAAACATAAACCACATCAAAAGGAGAAAAATCGGGAAGCCAAGCCATCTGTTCGCCACAAGCATATCGATTCTCCTAGTACTTTTATTGATATCTCTGCTCCCTTCTGTGAAAGTCTCAAGAAGAGCCCCCTCTATAAAGCCATATTTCCCATCACTTATAGCTGTCTCGAAATCGATATTAAGGTTCTTCTCTATTCGGGCAGCAGCAGAAGAGGCATCTTTTTTAAGATTATCGATGTTCGTAGTGTTTTCGCTGAGGAGTCTCTCCACCTCTGCATCCTTTTCGATAAGTTTCATTGCCCAATATCGGGCAGGAAACTGTTGAGGAATATTGTCGGAGTTATGTATCTTTTCGGTGATAGTCTGAATTTCAGGCTCTAAAACACTACCGTAGTTTATATGAATATGACGTGCAACCTTGCTTCTCCCTTCAAACAATGCAATAACTTCGTCTAAAAGCCTGTCGAGTCCTTGGCAAGTCTTTGCCACGGTAGGAACCATTGGAATCCCGATCATTGCCCCTAAATGCTCATAATCGAGTTTTGAATCCTTGTCCATTAACTCGTCGTACATATTTAATGCAACGACAGTTCTTTGGTTAAGGTCAATAAGTTCTGTGGTAAGGTAGAGGTTTCTTTTTAGATTCGAGGCAACCACTGCATTGATAATAACGTCAGGCATCTGCTCATAGAGATGCTTTCTGACATAAATCTCCTCCGGAGAGTATGCAGAGAGGGAATAAGTCCCCGGGAGGTCAGTAACATTGAATTGGTACCCCTTGTAGGAGAAATGCCCCTTTTTGGCATCAACAGTTACCCCTGAATAGTTCCCAACGTGCTCACTTCCACCGGAGAGGGCATTGAAAAGGGAAGTCTTTCCACTATTGGGGTTCCCAACAAGTGCAATATTTATCTCATTTTTCTTATAAACCCTTCTGTTTTTTCCTCGCCCTTTTCCACTGCTTAAACCAAAATACCCTCCTTGGTGCCCTCCGTAGTGAGCTTCCCTGTGGTACTCTCCCCTTCGGTGCTCCCCACGACCTCTCTCATATCCCACCGCCTCCTCATTGAGGAAACAATTCTTGCCACAACTGGCACAACTATCATTCTCCGCAAAGCACCTTATTGCCCTAACTCCCACTAACTCAGCCTCTGCCTCCTCCTTTGGAAGTACCTCTATCATAGCAGCTTCACTCTTTCGGAGCGATACCTCATACCCCATAATAGAGTATTTCACAGGGTCATTGAGGGGAGAATTAAGCACAGAAACCACCTCTTGTCCCCTAACAAACCCCATCTCCATTATCCTCTTACGGAAACCACCGTGCCCAAACACCTTAATGATTACTCCCGACTCTCCATTATGTAACTCCGATAACCTCATCTATTATTGCTATATTTTTGCGGTGCAAAAATAGGTATTATTGTTACCACTCCAATCACTTGTTTATGCGATATTTCGTAAAGTTGATACTTAATTCTTGGGATAAAGAGTTGGAGATAGAGTAGTTTCTCTTAATTTTGTCGAAAAATAGCTCTTTATGAACTTTACAGGACTTATAATAGGCGTTGCGACATTTCTAATCATTGGGCTTTTTCACCCATTGGTTATCAAAGCAGAATACTACCTCGGTGTCCGCTCATGGTGGATTTTCCTTATTGCAGGAATAATAGGGGTATTGGCCTCTATCTTTATAAACAATGATACACTCTCCATAATATGCGGAGTGGTAGCCTTTTCCTGCTTTTGGTCGATAAAAGAGCTCTTCGAACAGCGTCGGCGTGTTCAGAAAGGGTGGTTCCCGAAGAACCCCAAAAGAGGAGAATAGTGACTTAGTCATTTTTACTCAACAATTATTTGCTCTAAACGAAATTATTTATACCTTTGCAGCCCAAATAATTCAGGAGAGATGGCAGAGTGGTCGATTGCGGCGGTCTTGAAAACCGTTGAGGTGAGAGCCTCCGGGGGTTCGAATCCCTCTCTCTCCGCTGAAAGGTCTGGACAAAAACAGACAATAAACGGACAAAAGCCTACAAGTCAATGATTTGTAGGCTTTTTTGTTTGTGGTTTGATGAACATTTATTCCGAGTGTATCAATCTGAACGTTTTCAAGACAGATTGATCCAGCAACTAATGAAGCAACAAGAAATAGGATCATAAATGACTCACGACTGTTAATTTCCTGTCTGAAATAATCGGATATATCTTTCTCTTCTTTTGTCCCAGAAAGCGGAAGCAAAAGACGTTTTACACTATATTCAGATAATTGTCTTTCGTGTTTTGCTGAACTCGCAAGCCCTGTTTTATCTACATCATAAAGCAGAACAATATGTTTGAAACGAAAACTTAATTTGTGAATAATATCTGACGGGATATTTACAGTTTCACTATTAAAACATATTGCATGACAACCCTTTTCTGCAAGAGAAAGAACATCTTTCTCACCCCCGTAATAAAGACTGTATCACCTTTAGCAGGTAATTGTTCGAGTCCGAAGCAATAATTTTTACCAATATCTCCACCATATAGGAATCGTATTTTAGAAAATGGACGATACAGTTTTATATAATGTTTATTATTGTACCCGAAGATTGGTTCTGTTAATGATGAAACGATAGAATAAGGTTGATTCTCGTTGTTCACACTTTTGAACTCCCTGATGGAGCAAACTTTATATAGTGCTAATGTCTCAATGTTAATACCATATTGTTGCCAATATTCCATTTCTTTTCGAGTGAACCCTTGTTCTTGGAAACTGCTGTATGGTTTAGATTTCTTTTCAGGAATTAGATTAGCTGGTGCAGGATCTGATTGTATTGGAATGTCTATTTCTTCTGATAATCCCAATGACAGTTCTTGGTTAATCGTTTTTAGTATTTCTATAAAATCATTGGAATTATTACAGTTAAGCCCTTTCAATTTACCAACGAAGAAGAAACAATCTCCGCTATATTCATCATTACCAAAGTCTTTTAGTTTATACGTTCCGGTTTTTCGATCAAAATAGATATTACAGGAAGCTTTTCTATCCTCATACAAAGGATTGAAGAAATTACGTCCTACACGCCA
>CAYSND010000007.1:0-26116 GCA_964432305.1 uncultured Muribaculaceae bacterium
TTCTATTCCCGGAGGCTCCAATCGGGTGTCCGAGGGCAATAGCCCCACCATTGATATTTGTCCTCTCATCAATCCACTCTTTTGAAACATTGTGCTCCTGAATCAGTTCACGGATAACTCCAAGGGACTGGGCAGCAAAAGCTTCATTAAGTTCAATCAACTCCATATCGGAGAGTTTCATGTTTGCATTTTTAAGAGCTTGCCTAATGGCAGGTACAGGACCAAGACCCATAACAGAGGGGTCAACACCCCCCTGACCAACAGAGATAATCTCTGCTAATGGGGTAAGCCCTAACTCTTTAATCTTATCTTCGGAGGCTAAAAGCACAAAGGAGGCACCATCATTAACCCCTGAGGCATTTCCTGCTGTTACTGTCCCATCTTTCTTAAATGCAGGTTTAAGGGTAGCCATTCTATCGGGAGTGGAAGTACGATTAGGGTATTCATCTTTATCGAAAACTATAGTCTCTTTCTTAGAAACAATAGATACAGGGACTATCTCCTTATCAAAAATACCTGAATCTACAGCTTTTATAGCTTTCTGCTGAGAATTATAAGAGAATTCGTCCTGTTCCCCACGTGTAATACCGTATTTCTCGGCAATATTCTCTGCTGTAATCCCCATGTGGTATTGATTAAAAGCATCAGTAAGACCATCATTTACCATATGGTCAACTGCCTGAATATTCCCCATTTTATTCCCTTGACGAAGGGCACCTGACATAATAAAACCTGCGTTGGACATTGACTCGGTTCCTCCTGCAATAACAAGAGAACTACTTCCGTGAAGGATATTAAGATAAGCGATATTAACTGCTTTCATACCGCTACCACAAACCATATTAATACTATAAGCCGGAACTTCAACAGGGATTCCAGCTTTAATGGAGACCTGTCTTCCAACACCCTGCATCTGCCCTGCTGACAGTATGTTACCAACTATTACCTCATCTATAAGTTTGGGTTCAATTTTGGTCTCTTCCAAAATATTTTTTACCACTATGGCGCCTAATTCTCCCGGTTGAAAAGAATTCAGACTCCCCATAAATTTCCCTATGGCAGTTCTTTTTGCAGCAACTATATAAACCTTTTTCATACCTGTTTATTTTTAAATTATTGTTTCATATCTATAAGATTTGGAGAGATTATAAGGGTTGCACCTGTGGCAGCCTGAACCTCTTCAATAGTAAACTCAGGGTGTTTCTCCAATAATAGAATCCCCTTAGGGGTAATCTCCATAACACCCATTTCGGTTATAATCATATTTACTTGTGCAGCGGCGGTAAGAGGAAGATTACACTCTTTAAGTATCTTATGATTCCCCTTTGCGGTATGCTCCATGGTCAGGATAACCTTTTTGGCACCCACCACTAAATCCATTGCTCCGCCCATTCCGGGGGTCTTTTTTCCGGGAATCATCCAGTTGGCGAGGTTCCCTTTCTCATCCACTTCAAGTGCACCAAGGAATGTAACATCGACATGCCCTCCGCGAATAATGGCGAAAGAGGTAGCAGTGTCAAAAGTAGAGGCATAAGGGGCATAAGTAATATACCCTCCCCCTGCATTAATATAATTTGGATCTTCACTCCCCTCTGCAGGAGTAGGTCCCATACCTATCAGTCCATTCTCGGAATGAACGATAAGTTGAATACCCTCAGGAAGAAAATCCTGAATTAATGTTGGCAAACCGATTCCGAGGTTTACCACATCACCATCTTTAATCTCTAAAGCAGCCCTTCTGGCAATCACTTCTCTAACTTGATTCTTATCCATAATATTCTATTTTAATTATTATTTCATATTTCTATTAACAAACTCTTGCACCACATATGAAGCCACTGTATCGGCATAAGTATTCATACCGAAACCGGCATCATAACCCAACTCTTTTGCAAGCTCATGAGTGAGTCTCGGACCTCCGCAAGTAAGAATCATCTTATCCCTAAGTCCCTCTGCTTCCATAAGTTCTACTAGATTAGTAAGATTTTTAATATGGACATCTTTTTGGGTAACAGTCTGAGAAACGAGGAGTGCATCTGCCTTTAGTTCTATAGCCTTTGCTAAAAACTCTTCATTTGGTACTTGGCTGCCGAGATTATATGCCTCTATCATCTCATATCTTTCAAGACCATAGTGTCCTGCATACCCTTTCATATTCATAATGGCATCTATTCCGACAGTATGCGCATCACTCCCTGTACTTGCTCCCACAAATATAAGCTTTCTCCCTATTCTCTCTTTAATAAACTCATCAGTCTGCTGCATATCCATAACCGTTGACTCAACTTTTGGAACCACAATAGAGGTAAAATCGACAGAGTGCCCGGTGGAACCATAACAGTTGAAAAATGTAAAACCAGGAGTTAGCTCCTTATAAAAAACGACTAATGGGTTCTCAAATCCCATTTTTCTAATAAGCTGTTTAGCAGCCTCTATTGCCTCTTCACCTATAGGAACAGGTAAAGTAAAACTAAGCTGTACTTTACCATCATTCATAGTGTCGCCATAAGGCTTTGTTTTGGTCAAATCGAGAGTTTTGTCGAAATCTTTTGATTGAGTTGAATAAAGTCCTCCGCTCATAATTATTTCCCTCCTTTCATTAAATTAATAACCGGGTTCATATAATGACTCCCTTTTAGAGAGACACCATCAAGTCCTTTTCCGCCATTCTTGGGACGTTTCACATCTCCGAATATCCCCTTTTCAAGAGCAGTAAAGAGTCCCTCCCTATCTATGCTTTCCAAAAGTTCAATGGCTTTATCCAAGACCTCTTGAGCTCTAGTACGGATAATTCCCCCCTCTTTAAACTCCACCTCATCCCCTATATTCTTCATGTTTCCAAATATATACTTTGCATTTTCGATAGAGAGATACCTGTCAGACATAAAAGGGGTGTGAATAGCCTCGGTGGGCATTCCTAAAAGCTGAATCCCTTGGTGTGTCCATATTCCGACTATGTTAAAAAGTGCATCTTGGATATGCCCTTTAAAAATATTTCCGGTCATAAACTTTGTCGGAGGCATATACTTCAATGGTGCCTCAGGAAAAATCTCTCGTGTCATTTGAGCTTGGGCAAGTTCCAATAAAAATCCGTTTTCAAGTTCCGGATCCATCTCAAAAGCGTGTCCTAATCCCATCTGCTTAGGGGGAAGACCTGCCATAACGGCAAGCTGCTCATTAATCAAATCTGATGCTAAAACGGTATGTGCTGCCTCTACAGCATCGGCAGTGGTTAAATAGTTATCCTCTCCCGTATTTATTATTATCCCTGCAAATCCATTGATAACCCTCGAAAAATATTGATCAATGAGGGTTCTTTGCATATTAATATCCCTGAAGAGAATACCGTAAAGTGCATCGTTCAGCATTACATCGAGTCCTTCAAATGCCCCCATAATAGCAATTTCTGGCATACAGAGTCCGGAACAATAATTACAAAGTCTTATATACCTTCCAACCTCTTCACCCACCTTGTCAAGTGCGGAGCGCATTATTCTGAAATTCTCTTGGGTTGCAAAAGTCCCTCCAAACCCCTCAGTGGTAGCCCCGAAAGGGACATAGTCTAACAATGACTGTCCCGTGGTTCTGATAACTGCAATAATATCTGCTCCTTGACGAGCAGCAGCTTCAGCTTGGACTACATCTTCGTAAATATTCCCTGTGGCAACTATTACATATATGTAAGGTTTTGCCCCTTCCCCAATGGTTTCGATGTACTCCTCCCTCCTCTCTCTACGTTTCGTTATTTTTAAAATACTACTTTCAATAACAGGCATTAATACACTTTCTATCTGTTTTTTATCAGCAATTTCAAGTTTAGTGATATCTATACTCCCTGAAGCGATTTTCTCTGCTAACTCTTGAGGAGAAAGCGAGGTTTTAACCATTGCATTACCCATGTAAAAAAGCACCCCTTCTGAGAGTACTCCTTGGTTTTTGAGGGAATCAACCACCACATTAGGGAGAGGAACCATATTCTCATCTACACCGTCTATCCCCAAAATTCTACATAATGTCCTCTCTACAGCCACCGTAGTATATCCCTCCACAAAATGCTGTACTCCATCCGCTATAGAGCCTGCAACTCCTTTCGCGTATTCGATTTTTTTGGAATCAAGTCCTAATTTACTTTCCATATCCTTATTTACAATTTAATATCGTATTCGCTTTATCTATCCACTCTCTGTCTATTTCTAACATTTTAGCTACTTCTAGAGCTTCATGAGGTACAACTCCTGAAGGGGCTTCCGAGAGTAAGTAGTTCATTTTTCCGTTTTCCAATCCTTTAACTTTTAACCTATTACATCCGCTAACTTCAATATTATAATGAGTAGTAATAACAGAAGAGACCCCCTCGCTCTCCAAAATCCCTATTAGTGCCGAAACCAGCGCACTTCCTTCAATCGGGTTAGTGGTTTTTGCAGGCTCGTCTAAAAGTACCAACAGATTCTCCCCTTTACGCACCCTGACTAGAAGTGAATCAAGCCTTTTCATCTCCGATGCAAATGATGAAAAACCACTTTCGATACTCTGTCCGTCACCCATTAGAAGGAAAACATCCGATTTAACGGCGATTTTAGCCGATTTGGCAGGGATTGGCATCCCAAGTCGAGTGGAATACTGGCAGAGAGCCAAAGTCTTTAAAACAACTGTTTTTCCCCCCATATTTGCGCCGATTATAATGGTGGGGTTGTTATCTGTGGAGATGTCTATATTTTGGAATTGTTCACCCTTCTCTTCAAGCAAAGCTTTTACTTGAGGATGAAACATCCCTACAAATGAAGAGCTTCCATTAGAGGATAACTGAGGGAGAATTAAATTCATCTCTTTCATAAGAGTGGCTTTGGCTATTGTTATATCTATTCCTACTAACGTAACCAAAGTCTCTTTTAACATCGTGGCGTATGGAGTGAGTTTGGCTGAGAGTCCCCTTCTTATTTCATTCTCTATCTCAAATGACTCCATAAGTAGCATCTCTCTCTCCCCTTCATCTATTTTCCCCGAAACTTTACTCCTTATAAATGCAAGTCTTTCAGAATAAGATGAATAGATATAAAAAGAGGAGATTTTTAGCCCATCGGGGTCAAGTATATTTACCACTTTTTCCAATGAGGGAGGGATAAGATATTTTATTCCACTCTTTCTAAGTAAGTCGGCAATATCGATTGAAAGAAGAGCTAAGTTTTTTACCTCAAACAACTCTACATCGTCTATGGTAATCCCATTAATGAGCTTATCTATGGTTCCTTGTATCCCTTTTACCTCTTTAAGTTTAGATAATAACATCTCAAGCAAAGATTTATTATCCTCATTATCTATTAATAGTTTATAATAAGATTCTGTATGAAGGTATGACTCTGATATCTTATCTTTGGAATCCATCAACTTACTCTCCAAAAAGGCATACCTCGAATATCCCGACATAAGTGGGAGCGATTCGATTAAAAAACGAATTCCACAAGGAGAATCTATAATTGATCTAACCTTCATAACTATTTTTTACTATATCATAAACAGGCAGATTAACACTCTTTGAGAGCTTTTCACATAATCTGTCCGAATCTAAAACAAATCCTGATGGAGCAGTAGGATTAACACAGATGGCAATAAGTTTGCTTTTTTGCTCTACAGTCAACCTACCTCCATTTGAAATAAAAGAACGATAACTATGTGGGGAGATGAATATCTTGGTAAAATCTTTTACCACCACCTCTGCCCCTTTTTCACTATTAAGAACCAATCTCTTTAAGAAACTATCTGTTAAAGCCCCTGTAATCATATACTTTCCCCCTTTTAATTCTAAGGAAGAGCTATTATGGGAGAGTGATGAGACCTTAATGAACTCGCTTTGATCTGCTGTAAAGAGAGGCAAATTAATCATCTCCACAACAAACGCAGTTTGGTTAACCAAAGTGTTAATATTGGAGGAGAGTGCTGCTCCTGTCGATAAAACCATTGCCTGAGTTATAGCCGGAGAGGCAAGACTCATTCTCGAAAGAGCACCATCTACTATGGTCAAATCTACTCCAAACCTATCGAGAGAGTCCATCCATCTTTTAAGTGATGCCGTAGAAGAGGGTCCGGATAGTAAAACATTCCCTTCAGTAACTACTCTTGCGGTAACAACCCTTCCAAGGGAAGTGCTCTCTTCCGAAATATCGAGAAGTTCAGAGACAAGTCGACGCCTCTTATAATGTTTCTCACTCGTAGCAAAAAGAACTCCTTTGGGCAACCTTATTTCAGGCTTCGCGCTCCCTACCACTTGGTCTATCCTCTCTCCATCCAAGCCTATCGATGTAACAGAGATACACTTTTCATCGATAGGCAATCGACGCAATATATAATTAAGAGCCTCTGTCTTGCCGCTGTTCTTTTCAAGACCGACAATAGACAAACTTTTATAATCCAATATCGCATCAATGAATGGCATCTTAATATTTATTTGTGTAACCGCTCTTTCCTTAGAAAATTAGAGGGTTCCAAAGCTAATTTCTGCCCCTCAAGTAGAGCTGAAACACCCTCTATAGGCTCATTTCTTTTGCACCCCTCACAATTACACTCTTGGTGATACTCTGCAGGCTCAGTATATGTGGTAATAACTCCTTCAAAATTTCTTAATACAATTTTATGTGGCGCCTGGGAGATTATATACTGGGGCATTACAGGGATCTTTCCACCTCCTCCCGGTGCATCTACAACGAAAGTGGGAACAGCATAACCTGAAGTATGACCACGCAACCCCTCTATTATCTCTATCCCTTTTGACACAGGGGTGCGAAAATGTTCCAACCCCATTGAGAGATCGCATTGATAGATATAGTAAGGTCTGACTCTGATCATCACAAGTTTATGAACCAGACTCTTCATAATATTCACACAGTCGTTAATCCCTCTTAATAATACTGATTGGTTTCCAAGAGGGATACCTGCATCCGCAAGTCTTGCACATGCAGCAGATGATTCAGGTGTAATTTCGTCAGGGTGATTAAAATGGGTATTCAGCCAAATAGGATGATATTTTCTAAGCATCTCCACTAATTCCGGAGTAATCCTTTGAGGACAAACCACAGGGGTACGTGAACCAATTCTAATAATCTCAACATGTGGGATAGCCCTAAGTTTCTTGATGATATACTCTAATTTGGCATCACTTACCATAAGAGCGTCCCCTCCGGAGAGGAGAACATCTCTTACTTGTGGTGTTTTTGCCACATATTCTATACATTTATCTATTCTTGCTCCAGGTGACTCATCATCTTTTTGACCGGCAAAACGTCTTCGAGTACAGTGTCTACAATACATAGAACACATATCTGTAATCAACATAAGTACCCTATCAGGGTATCTATGAGTTAATCCCGGTACAGGAGAGTCTTCATCTTCGCTAAGGGGATCGAGAAGATCCTCTAAAGCACGATGTGTCTCTGCAGCAGTAGGAATAGCCTGTTTTCTTATAGGGCAATTAGGATTTGAAGGGTCTATGAGGCTTAAGTAATAGGGAGTAATAGCCATTCTTAAAGTGGTAAGACAGGTTTTTACCCCCTCCTCCTCTTCAGGTGTCAAGTCAACGAATCTCTTCAGGTCATCAAGAGTTTCAACTCTATTTTTGACCTGCCATTTCCAGTCATTCCACTGTTCATCAGGGATATCCGGATAAAGGATTTTTCGCCTATTCGTTGCCATAACTTTATGCGTATAATTCTGTGAAAATCTTCCTTAATTTTTCGCTCTCTCTTAATGTCTGAAGGGTTATTTCGGCGTGTCCTTTGGTATAACCGTTACCTACTATCATAGTAACATCGCTTCCAACTCCTTCTGCACCCAAAGCTGCTTTGGTAAAACTAGTAGCCATTGAGAAGAAATAGACCAAACCTGTGTTTTTAGTACAGAGGATGGAGGTCATTTCAGTATCGGTAATATTCACATTATTAATGGTAACATCACACATCCCCCCTTTGGTAATCTCCTCTATTTTCTCAAGAATAGCAACAGGTTGAGTGGCATCTCCTGAAAATACATAGTCGCAGAAATCAAGATCCATAAGTCTCTTAGTACTCTTTTCGCTATGACAAAGACCAATAACTTTACCTGTAACTCCTGCTCTCTTTTTAGCTTCATAACAGCAGAGCATACCTGACTTTCCACCTGCTCCGATAATAAGAACAGTGTCACCCGGCTTAACAAGCTTAGCTGTCTGTGCAGGTGCACCTGCTACGTCGAGAGCTGAAAGAGCAAGTTTTTCAGGGAGGTCTGCAGGGATCTTAGCATAGATTCCTGATTCAAAAAGAATAGCTTTTCCATCGATATCCACCTGGTCAACATCAGGGCGAATCTCTTTAATCTTATCTATCCTTAGAGGAGTCAGAGAGAGAGAGACGAGAGTGGCGATTTTATCTCCTACTTTCAAGTCGGTCTTTCCTATAAGAGCATCCCCTATTTTCTCTACTGTTCCGAGAAGCATTCCGCCTGAACCTGTTACAGGATTACGATGTTTCCCCTGTTTTGCAACGATGTCCAACATTATTTCGGCTATTTTAGCCTTATCGCCCCCTGCTTGTTCCTCTATCTGAGTAAAACTTGCCGAGTCAATATTAAGTGTCTGCACATTGATGAGAATCTCATTGTCGTAGATTTCATCCATGTTATTATCAATTTTTTTTGCAGGTTGCGGAAGCACACCTTTAGGTTCTATTACGCGATGAACGCCATATTTATTCCCTTTTTTCATTGTATTATTAAAATTTAATTGTTTTAAAAGATTCTCATTTTTTAGGAGGGAGACCGAGAATTTCACGAGCCTCTGCCGGAGTTGCTATTTCACGCCCAAACTCCTTTGCAAGGCGAACCACTTTCTCCACTAACTCTCCGTTAGATTTTGCAAGGACCCCTTTGGAGATAAAGACATTGTCCTCAAAACCTACACGAACATGACCACCATCTATGATAGCAGCTACTGCAAGTGGAAATTCAAATCTCCCAATCCCTGCCACAGTATAAGTAGCATCTGAAGGGATACTTTCACGCAAAAAGACAAAATCTCTAAGCTCACCGGTAATTCCCCCATTAACTCCCATTACGAAGTCAAAATGCATTGGTTTATTGATAAACCCTTTTTTATGGAGTCTGAGAGCCATATCTATCATACTCTTATCAAAAACTTCAAGTTCGGGTTTAATCCCTCTCTCAATCATTCTCTCTCCAAAATATTTAATAGTATTTTCAGTGTTTTCAAAAATTTCATCCCCTCCGAAGTTCAATGTTCCGCAGTCGAGAGTTGCCATTTCAGGGTGAAGCTCGGTAGGCTGAAGCCTCTCGTCATTACTCATCCCTACTGCACCTCCGGTAGAGGGCTGGATAATAACATCGGGACATACTTTATAAATAGCATCCATAACTGCTTTAAATCTCTCCTTACTTTGGGTAGGAGTTCCATCATCTTCACGAACATGAAGATGGATAATACTTGCTCCAGCATCGTAGGCAGATTTTGCCTCTCTAACGCACTCCTCTACTGTATAGGGAACGGCTGGGTTGTGCTCTTTTAGCACCTCTGCTCCGCAAATAGCAGCGGTAATAATCAATTTTGCCATATCTCGAATAGTATTAGTTATTTCCTTTGACACGATTTAGGAACCACACAGGTTCCACTCGCCTTGCAGACAATAATTGGTTCTTCGAGAAGATCGGCAGCCGAACCGGAGATGTCCGGTCTGGGTACGATAACCTTCCTCGCTTCAAAAACCATTTTTCTCGAAGAATTGCCTACGGATACGATCTCACCGACAGCCTCTATAAAATCGCCTGCATAGACAGGTGCAAAGAATTCAACGCTATCATAAGCCTTGAAGAGCCCTTCATCACCATCATTTCGGATTAATAATTCAGTGGCGACATCGCCAAAAAGTTGGAGCATTTTAGCCCCATCAACAAGGTTTCCCCCGTAGTGAGCATCATTGCAGCTCATACGCATTCTAATAATAGACTTTTCCATAAAGATTTATGATTTACTGTAAATAAAATTCACAAAAATACCGGGTGTGTGAACTGTGTCAGGAGAGAGTTCCCCGATTTTAACAACATTCTCAGCCTCGACTATAACCAAATCAGCAGCCATAGCAATTAAAGGGTTAAAGTTTTTAGAAGTACCTTTGAAAATAAGATTGCCAAATTCATCAGCAATGGATGCACCAACTAGTGCTACATCAGCACCAATAGGCTTTTCTAAAAGGAATTCTTTACCATCAACAATAATAATAGGTTTACCTTCAGCAATAATAGTCCCAAGTCCTGTAGGAGTAAGAACCCCTCCAAGACCTGCCCCTTTTGCTCTAACTCGTTCTGCAAGTGTTCCTTGTGGCGAGAACTCAACCTCTATCTCCCCTAAATTCATCTGTTCGATGGTCGCGGGATTGGTGCCGATGTGTGAAACAATAACCTTTTTAACCTGTTTGTTTACAATGAGTTTCCCAATACTTTTGTCAGGAAATGATGTGTCGTTACAGATAATCGTTAAATCCTTAACTCCGGATTCAGCTAATGCGTCAACAATCTGAATAGGAGCGCCGACGCCTAAAAAGCCGCCGACCATAACAGTCATACCGTCTTTTATTTTAGAGACGGCATCAAGTAGAGTAATTCTTTTCATCAAAGTAGTGTTTAATTATATTAAAACATTCCGCAAATATAATAAAAAAATAACTATTTTTGTAGAGATAATTAATAAATATCAGGAAAATGATAAAACTACTAACAATTCTTCAGGCTAAGGATAGTTTGTCCTTAGTTATATCAGAGAAAGTTTCTGAACTATCAAATATGTCAGGCTCAGAGTTATTAAACAAGATTTGGGGTGATTTAACCCAATTAGGGATGAAGATACTCGCTGCCATTTTAATATATGTCATAGGTGCATGGCTAATCAGATGGGTACGTAGATTTCTAATCAAGGTTTTCAATAAAAGGAGTCTGGAACCCTCCCTCTCAGGTTTTATAATAAGCTTTGTAAATATATCACTGACCGTACTTCTTTTCGTAATAGTAGTGACCACCCTTGGAGTCCCGACAAGCACTTTCACGGCCCTTCTTGCAGCAGGGGGACTTGCTATCGGTATGGCAATGAGCGGAACACTTCAGAACTTTGCAGGAGGGGTTATGATATTGCTTTTCAAACCTTTTAAAGTAGGTGATATCATCGATACCGGGAGTTATTCGGGTACTGTGAATAGCATCAGGATTACCAATACTCACCTCTCCACTTTTGACAACAAGCTTGTTATACTCCCTAATGGAGACCTCTCCTCTAATAGTATAATGAACTTCTCTATAACCGATACTAGACGGGCAGAGTGGAACATCTCTATCCCTTATGGCTCTGATGTAGATAAGACCAAAGAGATACTTTTAGGGCTTGTAAATAAAGATAAAAGGGTATTAAAAGAACCTGCCGAACCCTTTGTTGCACTAAGTGAATTAGATAAAGGCTCCATTGTAATAATGCTAAGGGCATGGAGTAGCACAAATGACTTCTGGCAACTTTACTACGATATAAATGAGGCTATCTATAAAGAGTTGCCTAAAAATGGGATTGAGTTCTTCTCTCCTAAAATGGATGTTGTGGTTAAGAACGAACAGGAGCGGCGTAAATAGAGAGGAATATCTCTTTAAGTTCTGAATAATCTATTTCAGGGGCTTTCTCAACGATTTTAGAGAGCCCTTTTTCAAAATAGGCGATAA
This sequence comes from uncultured Muribaculaceae bacterium, assembly GCA_964432305.1. Taxonomy (GTDB): domain Bacteria; phylum Bacteroidota; class Bacteroidia; order Bacteroidales; family UBA932; genus CAYSND01. The sequence goes on from CAYSND010000007.1 coordinate 11,734, forward strand.
ACTCATGCTTCTCATCCTCAGTGTAATGTATAGCATTATTACTGTTATTGTTAAGCAAATCGTAAGCGATATAATTATTATTCCATAGCTTATAACTGGAATTAATCTTATTATCCATTAAAGAACATAGAGCTTTAAACCTTTCATTTTTATCAAAATTCATACACCCTTCTATATCATCATCTGATAACTTTGAGCAAAAATGAAGATGTATTCCCCCTTTATATTGTGTAACACCGGTTATAATGCTATTAAGATCTTCTCCGGGAGCTTTAACATACTTTTGCCTTTTGCTAATATATAACTCCCTCGCTTTTAAGAAATCACATGGCTCAAACTGGTATGAGATGGAGAGGGGGACGATAGAGAGTTCAGCAAAGTTTTTTACAAAATCCTTTCCACCACTCATATCTAACATCTTAAGGAGTCCTTGCTCAGTACGGTCTTCGCCGTTCTTAGCCCTTCCGTTGCGTTGGGCTATCCAAATTGAGCACTCCCCTCCTACAATCTTCTTCCGTATGTAACTTGATAATAATAGAGAAGAAGAGTATATCTCCCTGGGAGTACCACCTCTAACTACTTTTATCATTCTATTGGAGCGGATTATATCTTCTACAAACTGAGATGAGATAAGATTATCTCCCACAGCTATTTCTGTAGTAGGAACACTGTTTCTATAAAAGATAATCTGAACTATAGCGGGGTCGAGAATAATATCCCTATGATTAGAGATAAGGAGATGTTTTTGAAAATCTTGGGTTAAATCTAAACCTGAATAAGTAAGTGAAGTGGATGTCTTTTCCAATATCGTATTCACAACCTTTGTCATTAACTTAAGCTGGTAATCATCAACCCCTTTTAAAGAAGCAATTAATCCTTCTAAATTGTTTGTAGGCATACCAGGGAAAAGAAAAGCAGAAATATCAGCCAAACGGCTATCTTTTACAATTCTTTTGAAAGCTTCAACTGCTTCCGAGTCATTATATGGTCTTATATAATCAAAATTAAGGGTATCTTGGGACATTATCTTGACTGGTTAAGGTAACACTCGAAAAGACCAACGATAATCACAATGCTGAAAAAAGCGATAAAAAGGACTACACCCAATGAGCCGATAGTTAAAGCAGTGATTAAATTATAAAGAAATGAAAATTGCAACAATGCAATCATCAAAGCAGAGAACAATGTTACAATACGTAGGTAGGTAAAATTATAAAAAATCATTCCGATTGCTCCCATTAGTAATGGAACAAGGAAAAAGAAATTTTCTTCAATAAAAAATAGTAGGAATGCTGAAAACAATATCAACACAAATGAGGCACCCATAACGCTCTCCCCGGCAAAATAATGGGATTTTTTCTTTTTCTTTAAGAAGAAGAGAATATATCCTAAAAACAATATTCCAAAAGAGATAATGGTAATTAGCCAATCATACCTTATAAACCTTACCCAAGTAGGGGAAAATTTAACACCCGAAATCAGAGCCGCCAAATACCCTACCCCTTCTCCGACAAGTAAAATACCGAGTGATGCCAAAAATACCCAAAGGGCAGATAAAAACATCTTTTTAGGTCGTATTTTATTGGCTAAAATATTGAGAACTAATGCTATGCAAAACAGGGCAAATACCACTGAATTAAATAGATAGTTCTGCCCTTTAGACATTCTAAACATTTTAAAACCTGGAATGGTAAAGAAAACGTCATCAGTATCGGCTTTAAGATATTTAGAGTCGGAGTATTTTTCATCAGTCAGATATTTATTAACCATAGGCTCAAGTTGTGAGCCATAATGCTGTATAGATTTAAGATTAATATTAGAATAATTATCGAGGTCAGTATGGTAATAATGAAGATTATCTATAACAGAAAAATTAACTCCGGGGTATGTCTCCTTAAGTACAGTAAAATCTGTAAAATTAGGGAGGAAACGATAGACCACTGTAGTCAAAGAGTAAGTATAGGGGTGTTTAGCCTCCTTATAAAGTTCCATTACCTTAGAATTGCCGACAGATGTTTCAAATAGCAATGCGGGTCCCTTTACCCCACGTGCCTCAATATTCACAACAAAGCCAACACTGTCAAAAAGCTCTCTATTTAGTGAGAGGGCTTTTTTAATACCATCAAGATCATTCTCTTCAGAGTCTGTAAAGAGGATTTTAATCCCCTGTTTCCAATCTTGTCGATATTTTAAGGCTTGTCCAAGAAGTTCTAAAGTTACTCCTACCCCATATCCGTCATCAGCAGCGCCATAAGAGATAACTGTGTCTTGTAGTTTCTTTTCGGGGAACCTTGAATCAAAATGTGCAATAAACAGTATATAAGAAGCGGGGGCGTTATTGGTGGGGTCAAACTGACAATAGACATTCCCTATATCGAAATAATGGTCAGTTTTTCTAAACTTTATGGAATCATAGGGGTAAACTGTGGGTGAACCACCCATATCTGTCAATCTTGAAACCAAATAATCTCTAACTCTCCCCCTCTCCACAGGGTGCAAAACTGAATGATGCTCTTTCGAAATATACTCTAAATCTTTTGCAACACGTACTGCGGAAAATTTCTCTGAATCAATACCATTTACCTTAGGCATAGTAAAAAGCCCGTAAGCAACAAAACCAACAAAGATAAAAAGTACTATTCCTATTATTAACTTAATTTTCTTCTTCATGTGATTAAATTTAATTAGTTAATAGCCTTTAAGTTATATTCATTACCATAGTCCTTGCCTTCAGCAGTAAAAGCATACTCTATTCTATTCTTATAAGCCTCTTCTACTTTAGACCGAACTACTTTCATCGTACTATTAATCATCCTGTTTTTCTCAGAGAAAGGCTCATCTGCTATAACAAAAGTGGTGGGGATCCACCTTTCAGGGAACATTCCAGCAAACTCTCCACCTGTTCTAAACTTATCAATCCCCTCTTTAATCTTATCAAGTCCCTCTTTTCCTTTTGGAAGTTTACCTCTGTCTATATCTAAGATGCAGATGGTATAAGGGGACTGATTATTATAGAGAACAGCATTCTGAACTCCTGGTACTCTCATAACTAAGGTCTCTTCTATCCCTTCAGGAGCATATTTCTCCCCATCGGAGGCTATTAAAAGGCTCTTAAATCTCCCCAAAACATATAAAAATTCAGCATCATGCATATATCCCATATCTCCTGTATAAAGCCACCCGTCTTTTACTGTTTCAGCAGTTGCTTTTGGATTTTTCCAGTAGCCTGCCATAACATTTTCTCCTCTTATAACTATCTCACCCGGAACGCCATAAGGACATTCATTTCCATCAGAATCTAAAATCTTTAGATCCAAGGGTTTTACAAGAATACCAGAAGAACCTAATATATGTTTATCAGATGAATTTGCCGAAATTACCGGAGTAGCTTCTGAAAGGCCGTAACCTTGGAACATCGGAATACCGAGGGCATAATAGAATTTTTGAAGGTCTATATCCAAAAGTGCCCCTCCTCCAATAAAGTAGTCCAATTCTCCCCCCATTCCCTGACGTACTTTCTTAAATAATGTTTTATCGTAGAACCAAACTATCGGTTTTAAGAGAAAAGTCCCGTTAGTACCTTTATTATACCCCTCCTTATTATATTTAATAGCAGTTTTTAGACCGAAATTAAATAGAGTCTCTGCAAGTTTACCACTTGCTTTAACTGATTGTTCTATATTTTTCTTAAAATTTTTAGCCAAAGCAGGAACGGAGAGTAAAATGTTAGGTTTAACCTCCTTAATGGAGATCGGAATGTTTTTTAATGTCTCTATAGGGGACTTTCCTATCGGAACAGTAGCCACAACCCCTCCATTATGCAACATCGCATAGAACCCTACTACGTGTGCAAAACAATGGTCGAGAGGCAATATAATTAACATTTTCTTCCCCTTGGCAACATCTGTAATCCCCAAAGCTTGTTCTACGTTTGCTGTGTAGTTTCTATGGGTTAAAACCACCCCTTTAGGGTCTGCAGTGGTACCTGAAGTATAGGTAATGGTGGCAATATCATCGTTTTTAATGTTTTTACCCCTCGAAATAAACTCATCGTAATTATTCTTAAGATACTCTCCCCCTTTAACCATAACATCCTCATAATAAAGCTCTTTTTCGAGATAGGCATCCATTTTATCGAGCACTATAATGCTCTTTAGAAGAGGGAGTTTATCTGTAATGGTTCTTATCTTTGGAAGTTGCCTTCCGGAGACAATAATAAATGTTACATCGGCATGAATTAGTCTAAAAAGAAGGTCATTACTCTCCTCTAGTTTAATAGAGAGGGGGACAGAGGCAGCACCTGCGTAAAGGAGTGCCAACTCACTGACTACCCATAAGTTTCTCCCTTCTGAAAGGATTGCGATATTATCTTTAGGTTTAACACCTAAGTCGCAAAGACCTGCTCCAAAACGATAAACCTGCTCTTTTATCTCTTTAAAAGTAGTAGGCTCAAATTTGTCTGTCGTTTTTTCGAGCAAAAATGTGTCATTGGAAAATTTTTCAACTGATTTCTCAACTAAATCAATAATAGTTTGTTTCATATTAGGTGTTTTTTGTGAATTATCAATATAATTATCTTGCAAAAGTAAACAAAAAAAAGTATAAGTTCCAAACTTACTTTAACTATCTAATTAATAAAGAGCTGTCACCGTAACTAAGAAATCTGAAATCATTATTCAATGCATAATCATAGATGCTACGCCAATTTTCCTCCCCAACGAAAGCGGCAATTAGAAGCAGAAGAGTACTTTGGGGCTGGTGGAAGTTGGTAATCAGTAAGTCTATTATCTTAAACCTATATGGTGGGAGGATAATAATTTGTGTTTTTACTTTTAATTCTTCCAGATGATTTATTTCTAAATATTCGATAAGTGCTCCAAGTGCTTCTTTTACAGGAGGTTCTTTGGAAATATTATAGGGAGTCCATTGCTCTAAAGTGTGAGGAGTCCAAAGGGATGGGGAGGCTTCTAAAGCCTGACACCCTAAGTAATAGAGGGATTCGAGAGTTCTGGCGGAAGTTGTTCCTACTGAAATTATTTTTTGTCCCTCTTTCAATCCGTATATTTTTCTTAATAGACTGAGCGAGACAGAAAATGGTTCGCAGTGCATAGTATGATTGGAGAGATGTTCTGACTTTACAGGGAGAAAAGTACCGGCACCAACATGTAAGCAAATGTTCTCTAAATCAACACCATTAGCTTTAATTATCTCAAGTACTTCTTTAGTAAAATGAAGCCCTGCCGTAGGAGCTGCTACAGAGCCTCTGTATTTAGCGTATAAGGTCTGGTATCTTTCACTGTCTAAAGCCTCTGATTCGCGATTTAGATAGGGTGGAATAGGTACTTTACCGCACATCTCTAATAGTTCTGAAAATGGAATCCCCCCATTCCAAGTAAATCTAACTATAATTCCTTCATCTTCCCTTTCTATTAATTCGGCTTTTAAATTAATGTCAATCAGTAATTTAGAAGAGTGTTCAGGGGTGTAAAATGATAGTTTTCCCTCTTTCCACCTCTTTATATTACCTACAATAACTCTCCAACTACAACTCTCTTGTGAGGCAAAAGAAGTATTATACTCCTCCGGAAAATAGGGTTCTAAGCAGAAAATTTCAATAAAAGCCCCTGTCTCTTTTCTAAAAATAAGCCTCGCCGGGACTACTTTAGTGTTATTAAAGATCATTAAGTTCCCTTTTGAGAGGTAATAGGGTAGGGAAGAAAAGGGGGAATGGGAAATTTCACCTTTATTATATATAAGGAGTTTGGAAGAATCTCTTTTATCGAGAGGATAGGAGGCGATCTTTTCCTTTGGGAGATCGTAGGTGAAATCTGAGATTTTTATGTTTGATTTAAGAATGGGCATTTTTAGGCTCTATAATCGATTATCTCCTGCAAAATTAGATATTATCTGTCTCAACTCAAAATCGACGAAATTTAAATTTTGTTTACAAATGTTGTTAATATCTGTAAACCAATTATATATACAAGTGTAAACAAATGAGGATATTCTAAACTTTTGTAAAGCAGACTAAGATTAGGACTATAAGTATTTCTTATGGTTACGTAAACCAATTGTATAACTAACTAAAACCCAATACAATAGCCTACTTTAACTGTAGTTAAAAAGAGGTATGAATTTCAAATAATGAGTGATTTCTCGTTTCCAAAAGTGAATTATTTGGCTTATATTACTGAAAACCAGATATATATAAAAATCAACTAAAGTAAATTAAAACCACTTTAGTAGTTTACATTAAAGATGTTTACAAATGTTCTCGATAATTAGTTAAATTTGTAAGCAAAATAATGCTTACATTTGTATATCCTTAAAGTTTACATTTATGAATCGGCGTTTACAACAATTTTTAGACCTTGAACAGCTCTCTCCTGCCCGACTTGCTGATATTCTCGGCATTCAGCGTTCGGGGATCTCTCATATTCTATCAGGAAGAAATAAGCCGAGTTATGATTTCATTACCCGCTTTCTTGCCAAATTCCCAAATATTAATCCCGAATGGCTTCTTCTTGGGAAAGGAAAGCCGTATAAAGAGATTATTTCTGATAATACTCCTGAATCAGATAATGAGATTACAGATATTTATTCTAATCAAGACATTGATTTAGAGGAAGATAAAAGCGATAATGCCTTTTTATATCCCTCCGAGAATCCCCAAAAAACGATTAATAGGATAACTCTCTTCTATTCAGATGGCTCTTTTGAGGAATTTTATCCTCCTAAACAGCATAAATAATTATTTTCTCTCTATCTTTGCAGAGAAACATCTTTTGCAATGTATAGATTTATCAGACCCCTTCTTTTTTCACTTAATCCGGAGACAGCCCATGCTGTAACCTTCAATTTACTTAAGTTATTGAGGTACATCCCCTTCTCTCGCACTGTTCTGCGCTGGATTTACTCCTGTAACTCCCCTTCTCTTGAACGTGATGTATTTGGAATTACCTTTAAAAACCCGGTAGGACTTGCCGCCGGACTCGATAAGAATGGAGCTTTCTATAATGATTTAGCAAACTTTGGGTTCGGTTTTATTGAGATAGGTTCACTTACACCTGAACATCAAATGGGTAATGCTAAACCTCGTATATTCAGACTATTAAATGATGAAGCAATTATTAATAGAATGGGGATAAATAATAATGGTGTAAAGCATACTTTAAATAATATTAAGAAGCACCCCCCTAAAGTTATAATTGGAGGAAATATCTCCAAGGCAACTGCTACCCGAAATCAAGATGCAGTAAAAGATTACGAGAAGTCGTTCTCGCTTCTTTATGATTTTGTTGACTATTTCGTTATAAATGTCTCATGCCCTAATGTTAAAGACCTTACTAAACTCCAAGATATAGAGACTCTCTCTGAAATCATCGATTCTTTACTTACTTTAAGGCGATATTTCGATGATTACCGCCCTATCCTACTCAAACTATCGCCCGACCTTCCAAAGGAGAACCTCGATGAGATAATCGACCTTATTTTAATCTCAGGGATAGATGGAGTAGTAGCAACTAATACCACAAGGGATAGAAATAACCTAAATACTGAAAAATCAAAACTTTCAGCCATAGGGGATGGTGGACTTAGCGGTGCACCTTTGTTTAAAAAGAGCATAGAGATGATTCGCTATATACATGAAAGAACCGAGGGTAATCTCCCTATTATAGGAGTTGGCGGCATTATGACCCCTGCTCAAGCCAAAGAGATGCTTGACGCCGGAGCCTCTCTTATTCAGATATATACAGGATTTATATATAAAGGTCCGGGGCTTGTAAAGAAAATTCTTAAACATATATCATGATAACTGCTGCAATCTGTACGATTGGAGATGAAATTCTTATCGGCCAGATAGTCGATACCAACTCATCCAATATCTCAAAAGAACTTAATATAATAGGTGTTAAAGTACAGTATATGTGTTCAATACCTGATATTAAAAGTAATATTATTTCTTCTCTTTCAGAGTGTTTGGCTGCTCATGACATAGTAGTAGTAACGGGTGGGCTCGGTCCTACCAAAGATGATATTACTAAAAATGCTTTAGCCGAACTTTTCGGCTCTTCAGAGTTTTATGAAAACAGAGAGCAGCTAAAAATTATAAATGATCTCCTTACTGTTAGAGGAGTGGAGATATCCGATATAAATAGGGCTCAGGCAATGGTTCCTATTGGTTGCGAAGTAATTTTAAATAAGCTTGGTACCGCCCCATGTATGGTTTTCCGATTTAATGACGACAGGTTCCCCCATCACCCTGTACTCTACTCCTTACCCGGAGTCCCCTTTGAAGCCATTGGTGCTATTCCCGACGTGATTAGGGATATTAAAGATCATTTTATACTTGACGATATATATCATAAGACCATTGTTACTTTCGGCATCCCCGAATCTACCCTTGCAAAGATGATTGAAAAATGGGAAGATGCCCTTCCTAATGATATTAAATTGGCATATCTTCCTAACCCAACTATTGGGGTAAGACTCCGTTTATCCACCTACGGAGGGAAAAAGAGTGAGGAGACAAGGAAAATAGAGGAGGAATTTGGAAAGTTAAGGGGTATTTTAGGAGATGCAATTTATGGTGAGGGAGGGGATACTCTGCAAATGGTTATTGGAAGAGTTCTCTCTAATAATAATCTTACCCTCTCTGCTGCCGAATCCTGCACAGGGGGAAAGATAGCCTCATTAATAACTTCAGTACCAGGTTCCTCCAAATACTTTATGGGTTCAGTTACCTCTTATGACAATAAAATAAAAACCTCAATGCTTGGGGTTCCTGAGGAGATTATTATCGACCACGGGGCAGTGAGCAGAGAGTGTGTGGAGGCAATGGCTTCAGGGGTTCGCAAAGTTATGAAAACTGACCTCTCCGTGGCTACTACGGGTATTGCAGGACCTGGAGGTGGAACTCCGGAAAAACCTGTTGGGATGGTTTGGATTGCGGTAGCATATTGGGACTCGAAAAATCAAAAAGAGTGCATTGTTTCAAAGCTTCTGAAGTTCAATAGTGACCGCGAAAGGAACATTGAAAGGTTCTCATCTAACACATTGAATTTACTTAGATTAACACTTAATACTTACATTAAAAGTTTAATATAATTATGAAGAAATTATTATTTATAACCTTAGCAATTTTTATTACCATGGGGTGCCAAAACAGACAAAAAGAGATCACAGCTATTTCAGAAATAGATTCACTTTTTAATTCATTATATGCCGAAGGTGAACCGGGAGCTGCTCTACTTATTTTAAAAGGGGATGAGGTGTTGTATGATAAAGGATTTGGTGTATCTAATTACGATGACGGCACCACTATAGACGGAAATACCAATTTCTGTATTGCCTCTATCTCCAAACAATTCGCGGCTGTGGCTATTCTAAAGCTTGCGGAGAATGGGTTACTCTCATTAGATGATAATGTAAAGAAATTCTTCCCCCATTTTAAGGCTGATTTCTTTGAAAATATTACCATTAGATACCTCCTCTCGCATACTTCGGGTATTCCTGATGCTAGAGATAGGAGCAATAGGGAGTTTATGCTATACTCTTCTGATGTGAGTTCCTACTCATATATGGAAAATCTTGACAAACTTAACTTCCAACCGGGTGAGTATTACGAATATATGAACCCAACCTATCAACTGTTTTATACAATTATCGAAATTGCATCGGGTATGCCATTTGAAGAGTATATGGAGGAGAATATTTTCAAACCTGCCGGAATGAAAAATACTCTCTACTTTGCTCCCGATGAGGTTATTCCGAATATGTCGCATGGATATATACCTGTAGATGAAAGCATTGCAAATTTAGCCGCAGATACGGATAAATCTCCGGAATCTATAGCCGCTGCCGAAAGGGAAAAGGTGAATGCAAAAGTTCATGGTAAGTTCCGGGAATATGACTATGGGGAAGAGACATTTTTCGCAACTAAAGCTGATGGCGGACTTTATACCTCTACCCACGAGTATGCAAAATGGGTTAAGGCGCTGAAAAACAATATACTTATCTCAAAAGCATCTTTGGAACTTGCACATACTCCTAAGATCTCCACCTCTGAATCCTCATTTTCAAAATATCAGAATCGCCCCTTTACCTACTATGGTTATGGGTGGTTTATAGAGGATAATCCCGACTTTACCAAGAGAGTTTATCATACAGGACATAATGGTGGTTATCAGAGTTATGCAGGAATGTTCCCTGATTCTGATCTTACTGTTATAGTCTTTGAAAATAGAACCGACATCTCCCTTTGGGACAAAGTCTGGAAGATAGATGAGATAGTAAAGATCGCCGGGTGGGTTAGATAACCCTATTTCTTATTGAAAAGCGTGGTGGTAGCCTGTGCAGTAGGCATTATTACCAAATCATTTATATTAACATGCGGGGGGCGATTTATGACAAACATAATCGCCTCTGCTATATCTTGGGCAGTGAGTGCTTTATACCCTTTATAAACATTGGCTGCTCTTTCTGTATCTCCCTTAAAACGCACTTCCGAGAACTCTGTTTCGGCAGCACCGGGGCAGATCTGGGTAACTCTAATCCCATAAGGGAGGAGTTCCATCCTCTGCCCTTTTGTTATGGCATCCACAGCATGTTTTGTGGCACAATAGACATTCCCATTAGGGTAAACCTCTTTCCCTGCAATAGACCCTATATTTATAATATGCCCTCCCCTGTTATTCTCAATCATTAGTTTGGAGACTATTTTAGAGACATAGAGTAATCCCTTCACGTTAGTATCGATCATCCTCTCCCAGTCATCCACTACCCCATCATGAATGGGATTTAATCCCACTGCAAGTCCGGCATTGTTAATTAAGAGTGTGATATTTCTCCACTCTTTAGGGAGATTTAAGAGATATTTTTCAACCTCATCAAAATGCCTGACATCGAAACTAATAGGTAGGACTTTCACCCCATACTTTTCAAGTTCAGGGGCATATTCTGCCAACCTCTTCTCTCTTCTTCCTGTTATAATTAAATTATATCCCTCTTTAGCAAGGGCCTCTGCTACTGTTTTTCCAAAACCGGCTGTAGCTCCGGTAATAAGTGCTATTTTATCCATCTTGAATTCAAGTTGCATTAATTTCATTTTAGTAACTACTCATCCCCCATACTCTTATCAAACCTCTCATTTGGCAAACCAACTAACCCTCTACAGCACCCATGTAAAAGGGCGAGTGGGAGGGATAACATACCAATGAAAAGCATCGAGAGTTCATATGATAGTGAGCTATCTCTATATGGCTTCCCACGTAATCTTGACGAATAGGCACTATAAGGTATTCCGTACATATTCCCGGCAATCATCACCTGTGCTGCTGCTAGTATAATATGTGCTTTTTCTTCACCATATTCCTCTACTATAGAGTCATAAGCATATTTTTTGGGAAATCCTGTAGAATCGGCAAAGTGTTGTGCAAACATAATTCCCTTAGCCTCTTCAGGCTTTATAAAATCATCTTCTCCACCTAGAAAACTCCTGATCTCCTCATTACTCATCCCCTGCTGTAAAGCCATTTTGGTATGTTGGTAAGAGCATGCTGCGCATCCATTCACTTCTGTTACAGCTAATTGTATACGCTCTATGAAATGTTTATCCACTAATTTAGTTTTGTTGTTTTTAATTAGTTTCGACATAGCTCTAGGGACAAAAACAAAGGAACGATACAACTCACATAAGTTAAACTTCCGTTTAAACTCACCCCTATGGAATATAGATTCCGAATAACTCTCTTCAGTTTTCATTTTTAATAATAATAGTTAATATTTGCCCTCGTTATTTAATAAAGAAAAACAACAATACATTATGTTTGAGAGATATATATAAATAAATGATATGTCGTTTACTCTGTAAAGGTATAACTAATTTTAAAATAACTATTTATTTATATAAAAAAACTAAACCCCCCACCCCTTTATCTTCTGATATTTAGTTGATTATATACCACTGTGAATTTAGACATTATTTTAATTCTTTTGCATAATTTTCTGTTATCTCTAAAACCCTCAATAGGTTCTCTCCTAAAATCCCCCTTATATCATCGTCAGAATACCCTCTGTTTTTAAGTTCCTCTGTAAAAGCAGGGAAGCAACTCAGATCCTTCATCCCTTCTGGGGGTGTCTCAATACCGTCAAAATCAGAGCCAAGTCCTACATGTTTAGCACCTACAAGCTTTACAACATGATCTATATGATCTACAATTAACTTATAAGAAGGTGCAGGATAATGAAGTAATTTCTTCTCTATTTCATGGTAAAGCTCTCTCTTTTCACGACTTGCAAGATCTTTACGCGAACTCTGTTGTTTCTCATCGTAATCATCAGCCAAAGCCCAAAACTCATCGGTTGCAAACCCTTCTTGAAGGAATGCCGGGTAAAAATTGATTTGAATAACTCCCCCTGCTGCTGCAAGGTCCTTTATCATCTGATCAGTAAGGTTTCTTGGATGTGAACAGAGTGCCCTACAGCAGGAATGAGAAGCGATTAAAGGGGTTTTAGAATATTTAAGGGCATCATAAAATGCCTCATCAGAGACATGAGAAATATCCACCATTATCCCTAACCTATTCATCTCGGCAATAACCTCACGTCCAAACGGAGAGACTCCACCCCACCTCTTCTCTTTAGGTGCCGAAGAGTCGCAAATCTCATTGTTTCCGGTATGGGTAAGTGTTATATAACGAACTCCGAGCCTGTAAAAGAGCCTTAAGAGGGAGAGGTCTTTCTGGATAGGGGAACCATTTTCCATTCCCAAGAAGATGGAACCGAGCCCCTTCCTCTTATTCTCCCTTGCCTGGGCAACCGAAAACGCAAAAGCCACTTTGTCTTTATTGCGCTCCACTGCATCATAACTCCTCGCTGTCAACTCCAGTGCCCTTCTTGTTGCCTCATCAGGGGAAAGCCTATTGGAGGTATATATTGCGAAGAAAAGAGCATCCACTCCCCCCTCCTTCATCCTGACAAAATCGACATGTCCCCTCTCCATCCTTCTCCCCAAATCGAGGTTTTCAAGGAGCATAGAAGGGGTATCGCAGTGCGAATCAAGCACAAAAGCCTCTGAATGTATTTTTTTTGTTTCCATATTTTTATTTAATTCGCCAAATATACGAAAATTAGAGACAAATTTTTGCAACATTAAGAAAACTTCTTCGTCTTATAATTGAACAAAAAGAAAACAATGACCCAGTCAGAAATAACACTCTTCTACAATAAGTACAAAAAAAGGCTCTTCAACACTTCCCTGCGAATAGTTGGGAACCAGATGGAGGCAGAAGAGATAGTACATGATACCATTATAAAATATCTTCAGTTCGAAGGTGCAATGAAAATGATAGTTCAACAAGAGGAGGCATGGCTTATAAAGACCTGTGTTCGTGGTTCTATTGATGCCGTCAGGAAGCATAAGAGTGCACAATCCTTTATAGAACAATACAAAGAGGAGGTAGGGGAAGAAGAGCTTGAAGTTCAAAATAGAGAGTTATGGGGAGCCTTGGGTGGCAATGATGGAGATGAGAACAGACTCATTGGAACTATCCGAGAGACACTTAAAGAGCTCTCGCAAGGGTATAGAACAGTCCTTTCACTCCTTTTATTTGAGGGGTATGATTACGAAGAGGTCTCTGAAATACTCGGTTTACAACCCTCTTCTGTCCGTTCACAGTTCCTTCGTGGAAAAATCAAATTAGCATCAATGGTTTTAGAAAAAGTTAAAACAGTCAAAAAAATATAAGTTATGGAGAAGTTGGAAAAAATAGTAAAGGAGAATAGAGAAGAGTTTGATAATGAAACCCTTCTTGATGGGGATTTAGAGCGTTTCAGAGCCAAACTTGCTACATCAAATATAGTAATAGAGGAATATAAACCAGAAAGAAGAATAAAGATTAACAGTTCTCTTCCAAGACGTAAATCCTCTTTCTGGAAAGTAACTCTTATCCCACTCGCAGCAACACTAATAATATTATACGGAGTTAATCTCGTGATACGTTCTCTCAGCAAGGATAACGACTTACGAAATATATATGTTGAGTACATCAATGATCTAAACACTCTCTCTACTGAAATAGAGAGTATTGCTATTGATAAAGAGGGGGCAAGCATAATTGTTAACAATATCACTTTTGAAGCCATTCCTCTGACCAATCAGCTTCCAAATGAGTTGAGTAACGATGAAAAGGCAAAAATAATTAGAGAATATTATAATCAGCGCCTTGATGGGGTGAGAAAGTTTAAGACCCTCTTAGCTGATTCCATGATAGATATTAATTAATAAACAAACAATCTTAAATAATTAAAAATGAAAAGAGTATTTTTATCAGTTGCAATGTTGGCATTCGCTATATTGCTACCTGCACAAAGTGTAACTAAA
>CAYSND010000008.1:0-2307 GCA_964432305.1 uncultured Muribaculaceae bacterium
TTTTTTGCTCTCTCATAGAGCAAAATGATTATCTTTGCATAAATTAATTGGAAATATTATGGATAATCTTCAGAGAAATTACAGCAAATCTTTGCTTGAAACCAATACCGATTTTTATCGTTATATGTATAGCCGTATTAATTGGGAAAATAGGATGATAGGAATAACCGGCCCGAGGGGAGTAGGGAAAACGACCATGATTTTACAATACCTTAAAAAAGAAGTAAGTCGCAATGATTCCCTTTATGTTACTGCAGAGGATTTCTTTTTTGCAGACAATAAGTTGGTAGACTTGGCAGATAGTTTTGTGAAAATGGGGGGTAAGCATCTTTTCATTGATGAGATTCATAAATATAAGGATTGGTCTAAGGAACTTAAACTAATCTATGATTATCATTCTGACCTAAAAGTGGTGTTTACAGGGTCTTCCGTATTGGATATTAATAAGGGGGCTTCAGATTTAAGTCGTAGAGCGGTTATGTATCAAATGCAAGGTCTCTCTTTTCGAGAGTATCTTAAATTGTTTAAAGGTATAGAGATAGGTCGTTATTCTCTCTCCGAAATATTAGATAACAAGGTAATTATGCCGGAAGGTTTTTATCCGCTCCCTTTTTTTGCTGATTATTTAAAGAGAGGATATTATCCCTTTGCATTAGAGTCTGACTTTGACATAAGGATGCAGCAGGTAATCAACCAAACCTTAGAGACAGACATTCCATTATATGCAGAAATTAATGTGACGACAGGACGTAAGCTTAAACAGTTATTGGCCATAGTTGCCAAGAGTGTTCCATTTAAGCCGAATATAAGTACTATTGCCAACTCTATAGGAGCGAGTAGAAATAGCGTTTTAGATTATCTGCTTTATGTGGAGGAGGCAGGTTTTATTAACCAGCTTCGAGATGAAACAGGGGGAATAAGGGGGTTGGGTAAAGTTGAAAAAATCTATCTTGACAACACTAATTTGATACACAGTTTAGGGGGTGAAAATAGTGATATAGGTAATATCCGCGAAACATTCTTTTTAAATCAAATGCGTGTTAATCACGATGTAATCTCTTCAAAAGTAGCAGATTTTCAGATTGATGACAAAACCTTTGAAGTAGGAGGAAAAAACAAAAAGCAAAAACAGGTAAAAGAGATCAAGGAGGGATATATCGTTAAAGATGATATAGAGACGGGATACTTAAATACTATTCCTTTGTGGCAGTTTGGGTTAGAGTATTAGGTGTAAAGCCCCAGATGTAGATTTTGTCGTTTTTAATATTTTTTTAAGTTTTATACTATTATCTTAGACTGCAATGTTAGCCTAACAATAAGATCCACTTAATTGCAAATTGTTAATAATTTATTTAAAGAGTGATGAAACTGAATTTTTTCTTGATGCCATTGGACAAAGCCAAAGGGAAGAAGAATAGTTGAACCACCATTGGTTGTTCCGGGAGTTACTAAGTCTTTATTTAAATTAGAGTTTTTACATAGTTCATTGATATTAAATAAAACATCAACATTAGATTCGCCTATTTTATTAATGTACCACACATAATTCGCCCAATGATAAGTGTTTATAGCCAGACCTCTTGAAAAACAAAAATCAGTTATATGACTTATCTCATCTTTAAACCAGAGAAGTAAATCATTAGCTTTCTTTGGATTGTAATTTTTAATTGCATCCCAAACTAATCTCCCATGTCTTTTCTGATAACTAATAAGATTGTCTGACATGTTTCTGGTTACAGATTTATCCTCTAATAGGACTTTAATATTAGGGTGTCCAAAAAAATAGAGACGAATAGAATCTTTTATTTCTTCTGGAATATTAGTATTAAACTGTTTTTCAAATCCTTCAATAAATCTATCAACTCCAATTAAATAGACTTGCCCCCCCTCGCTTTTTTTTATCGAAATAGTCGCTTGGTGGTTGTTTTCACAATAAACTGTTAAGTCTGTTTTAGATTTAGTACTATTCCCTAAAACACAAGGAACATTTTTCTCGTTTTTTCCGCCAATGCAAGCATATAATATAGGTGGGATTAATGCCCTTTTCGCAAAAGTTTTTTGGTAATCCTCATCATTAAACAAAAAACATACTTTCTCTTCGTTTTTATGTCCAGATAGTTTGGCATGTTGCCACCCACCACTTCTACTATGTTCATAATCTTTCTCTGTTGTACTCATAATTATTCTTTGTTAATATTTTTCTCAAATATAACTAATAAATTTATTTTATTGCAAAACGAGTACTGTTGTTGTATATTTGCATAAAAACACAATTATACAATGAAATATAAAATTATTGATTTATTT
>CAYSND010000008.1:2317-24237 GCA_964432305.1 uncultured Muribaculaceae bacterium
AAAGGTTTTGCCGACAAAAGAGTGGCGAACGGTTGATTTATTTGCTGGTGTTGGTGGCTTAAGTTATGGTTTTGCTCATGATGAGGCTTTTGATATTGTTGCGGCAAATGAGATATTGCCAAATATGGCAAAAGCATATAAAATGAATCACCCTTTAGTTAAAATGTACAATACTGATATAAAGGATTTCTCTCTCAAAAACTTATACGATGATTTTGGATTAAAAAAAGGTGAAATAGACATTGTTGTAGGAGGTCCCCCTTGTCAGGCATATTCTACGGTGGGCAAACGATTAATAGACGACCCAAGGGGTCAGTTGTTTCAAGAATACTATAGAGTTCTTTCTGAATTATCTCCCCATATATTTGTTTTCGAAAATGTAAGAGGGCTATTATCAATTCAGGGAGGTCAGCTATTTAATCATATAATAGGATTGTTTAAGTCTTCTGGTTATAATGTTAATTGGAAGCTTCTAAATGCTGCGGATTATGGAACTCCTCAGATAAGAGAGCGAGTTATAATAGTTGGTAGTAAGGGTAATAAACAGTTTGTTTTTCCAACTCAAACACATTACAACCCCGAAGAGTTATCCCTTTACAATGTTGGTCTAAAGCCCTATGTTACACTAGGAGAGGCAATAGGAGATCTTCCTATTATTGGTAATGGAGAATGTGGAAAACATTATCAGAGTGAACCTAAAAATGATTATCAGAGATTAATGAGAAAAGAAGCCCCAACATATATAATGGATCATCAAGTACCTAAAAACAATGAAAGATTAGTTAAACTTATGACTGCTTTACCTGATGGTGGCACCCCCGAGGATTTGCCATTAGAGTTAAGACCAACAAGTGGTTTTAAAAATACTTATTGCAAGCTTTGGTGGGATAAACCTAGTACTACTATTACCCGAAATTTAGGATGCCCATCCTCCTCAAGATGTATTCATCCTCGTTCTCCAAGACCGTTATCTACCAGGGAAGGAGCTAGGTTACAAGGTTTTCCAGATAATTATTTCTTTTATGGTTCACGAAGTGATAAAAATCTACAAATAGGCAATGCCGTTCCTACTTTTTTATCAAAAGCTATTAAAAATGCAATAAAAGATTTTTTGATTGAATGTTAATTATGCTTGTCCCCAGATGTAGATTTTGTCGTTTTTGCGGAGGCGTTCCGGGACGGGAATAGAACAATAAACCCCTTTGACTGCTTTCTCTGCAGGTTCGAGGTCAATACGAATCTCATCTATTGTTTTTTCTACTACCCCTGTGGTGGGCCCTATTATTATAATTTCATCCCCGATACTCATCTCTCCACTCTCAATAAGCACTTCTGCAACACCGAGGTTAGAGAAGTAATTAGTAACCTTTCCGATATAGGTCTTGGTGCGGGTGGCACTATTTCCATAGACATTACTCCACTCCCCGAGTCGTGCCCCTTGATAATAGCCATCCCAAAAGCCACGATTAAAGACCTGAGTTAGCTCCTCCTTAAATGCTGCTGCTCTTTCGGGGGTGAAATTTTTCTCCTCTTCTGGAAGGAGTGCATCTGCCTCTATGAGGTCGGCAGCTCTGCGATAGACAGAGGTTACTTTTTTCACATATTCTGCGGAGCGGGCACGCCCCTCTATTTTCAAAACAGTTACCCCCGATGCTATAATCTTATCTATAAACTCTATGGTGCAGAGGTCTTTAGGGGACATGATATATTGATTATCTATTTCTAACTCTGTTCCTGTCTCTAAATCTGTAACACGATACCCTCTGCGACAGAGCTGAAGGCATGAACCGCGATTAGCAGAGCGATTATATTCGTGAAGGCTAAGGTGACATTTCCCTGAAATAGCCATACAGAGTGCCCCGTGGCAGAAGAGTTCTATTTTCACAAGTTCCCCAGAAGGACCGGTTAGTTTTTCATTAACGATGGCATCAGAAATATTTTTAACCTGTTCGAGAGTAAGTTCTCTTGCTAAGACCACCACATCAGCATATTGAGCATAAAAGCGAACCGACTCTATGTTAGAGAGGCTGAGCTGTGTAGAGATATGCACCTCTAAATCTATGCTTCTGGCGTACTGAATTACAGAGATGTCGGAAGCTATTACCGCTGTAATATTTGCACTTTTTGCGACATCGAGAGTACGATATGCAGCCGAAAGATCTTCATCGTATAGGGTTATATTAAGGGTGAGGTATGATTTTACCCCATGTTCGCTACAGATTTCCGATATTTTGAAAAGGTCTTTTGTGGTAAAGTTATTAGCAGAAGAGGAGCGCATATTTAGATTCTCTACCCCGAAATAGAGAGAGTTTGCTCCTCCCTGTATTGCAGCCATAAGACATTCAAAGTTCCCTGCAGGGGACATTATTTCTATCTTGGTCTCTCCCCTCATTGTTATTTGTTTCTATATGTAATCATTCTGGCGAAAACCTTCAGGGAGTTAATCTGTTCCTCGTTGAGGTTAATGTTCTCCACTGCAGCCATTGCGGAGTGGTAGTATCTCTCAATCTCCTTTTCTGCCCCCTCCTTAACTCCAAGTTCCTTGTAAAGCCTCCTCATTGCCACTATTTTCTCCTCCGACTGCTCCTCTGTGAGAGACATTGTTTTTTCAAGAGTTATAAGGGATTCCCCTGTTGCCCTATTGGCAGTCTCGACCAAAAGCCAAGATTTTTTATTGTTTACGATATCTCCACCTATGTTTTTCCCAAAAACTGAACTGTCTCCGTAAACATCAAGGTAATCGTCTGTGATTTGAAAAGCGATTCCTAACTGATATCCATAGTCGTAAAGTGCTTGTGAGGTCTTTTCATCCGCACCACCAATTATGGCTCCGACTTTCGCTGCACAAGCTATAAGCACGGCTGTTTTAAGACCTATCATAGAGATATATTGCTCTGTGGAGATGTAAGGTTCGTTTTCATAATTCATATCGAACTGCTGTCCTTCGCAGACCTGCGTGGCAGTATTATAAAAAGAGGAGAAAACAGCTCCATGTTTTCCAAGCGGTGTACGGGAAAGGAGGGCAAAAGAGAGGATAGACATTACATCCCCGGAGAGGATTGCGATATTATCTCCCCATTTTTTATGCACTGTTGGGTGTCCTCTACGCATATCAGCCTTATCCATAATATCATCGTGAATAAGGGTAAAGGCATGAAATACCTCAAAGGCAGTTGCAGGATAGAGGATGTTATCATCTATCTGATTATTAAAAAGATTATAAGTAGTCAGACAGAGCCTCGGTCTGATTCTTTTTCCCCCAATCGAAATAATATACTCTATCGGGTCATAAAGTTCAGCAGGTTCTCCCTTGAAATTCTGCGAGTTAATAAACCCTTCAATCTCTTTTTCTATCTGTAAAGAAGTAAGCATTTGATAACTTGATATTAAATTAAAAGTTATGCAAAGTTAATTCATTTTATTTATATCCGGTATTTGCCTACGGCGATCCTCCCCACTTTGTGAGTCCCCTCCCTTTTCGGGAGCCAATGTCGCCTTGAGGCAAATACCGGATATAAATATTTCAAACAAACGTCTTTTTCCCCCTCCCCCTTTCCACTACTCACGCACCACCCTCTACAACCTACTCCCTAGGCTATCTCCTTGCAACCTGGGTTATCGGTCTCTTCCACTCTCCCCCAAAGAGCTACCCATGATACACACCATTCCTTCTACAGCCCCTTCCAGGGCCACCTCTCTGAAATCTGACTCACCATTTCCGCCATTTTCCCCAAAACCCTGCGTCACGTTACAAGCCACCACCTCCACAGCCCCTTCTGAGGCCACCTCTATGAAATCTGCCACATCATTTCCAGCATTTTCACCAAAACCCTGCGTCAGGTTTCGTTCTACCCCCACCACATCTGCAACCAAAACTGCCCTACAGACACCTGTAGCCACGATTGGCTTGCACATGTCATCCCGTTTTCGACCATTTCCATGAAAAACCGCTCCACATCTGCAACCCAAACCCTTCCTGAAGCCCTTCTATCCACGATCACCCTGCAGATGTCGTCGATACCACTTGCCTCCCAATAGAAAAAAGATGAAAATCCCCGAAAGTCATCAAACTTTTCGGGGATTTTCATACATATTTTATTATTTATTAAGGTGTATGAGAGCCGCTTCGCTCTCGCATGATAAATCCATGCTCGCAACATGTCAGCTTTTGCACCTGGAACGTTGTATAATGCACTTTTCATGCAAAAGCTAACATACACAAAAAGACAAAACCACTCCCCATTGCTCCCCAAGCAAGGTCAGCAAAAATACCCTTGTCAGCTTTTGCACCTGGAACGTTGTATAATGCACTTTTCATGCAAAAGCTCGCAGACTCTCACCATGTTCGCATTTTGCTTTCCACATAACGTAAAGCGATTAAACCACACATCATCAGGTATATAACCTTATCAAACACTGCGGAAAGCAGACTAAAAATGCCCTAAAACAGTGAAATCGACTTGCTTTCCGCCATGAAACCAGCGTTAAAATACTAATATTCAGACAGATATATATTAAGATGACGCGGAAAGCATGTATCTCTTCATAAGTGAAAAATTAACCCAATATCAACAAGAATATACATAGGGAAATCATCTTTAATAACACACGTACGGGAGGTGTGAACCAGCTGATTTGGGAACATTGCGATTAACACGCTTAAATACAGTTAGTTAATGATGTTATTCAATTTTAGCCAGGGTCACACCTATGGGGTAAATGTGCCTTTTCACCCTGTTTGGGGGTGAGGTGTGGCCCTGTTGATTATCGGATGCTATTAATAAACAGTTGTTTGACTGAAGATTATAGACGTTTATTATGAAAACGGTACGTCACACCTCCATTGTGGCCGAGTACGTCCTCAGAAACTCTTCCGAGATTTAAATGTCTCGAAAGAGTTCGGGGAAGATTTGCCCTTTATGAGGAGGTTTGCATTTAGAACGCATATAGAGAGGATTCTGTGCAAACCTACGCAGGGTTTTGATAGATTAGGCGATTATTATGAGGAGGTTTGCACGTAGGATGCTTGTGGAGCTGTTTTAGTGCAAACCTACACATGGTTTATGCAGACCTGATTAGCAGCCCAAATGCTCTGTAGCAAGGAATGGACGCTAACATAGACGGGTTTTTTAAGGAGGATGTTTCCATTTATATTGTATGTAGAGTGGTTTTGGTGCAAATATCCTCACGCAATCTCAATTTAAAATATGGTGCTATTTTAATTATTTTACACTTCATAATATCATGATAATTCAAACCGTAAGTCGCACGTAGAAACATGTTATTGTGTTGAAATCCATAATGGTAATCCATTTTATTTAATATAATGTCATTACCTTATCTTAAGCATGGATGGCGAAACAGGGAGATTGCGGAATAAAACAGACATCCATGATATAAACGATTCATTAACTTACAAGAGGTAATAGAGAGGGTCTGCAAGCGATGCGATAATATGCCTATAGAGTTAAGGAACTTGGTGAGCGAAGAGTCGAACCTTCCGTATTCTATAGGCATATTATCTTTAGGGTTGAGGTTAGCAGCTAAATATGTGAAGATAGTTAATAATGAGATTGCGGGTCAAATCCGCAATGACATCCACCAGCCAGCCACTACCATGCCCCAACACCCACCAACCTCCACCCGACACTAAGCACAATGCCACAGGGGACCACGGAACGAGTCCGTGATGACACCATAACCCCACCCCCTATCATTTCACAAAATATTACCGAGAAAGTAAATTTATCGGGGCGGATTTTATACAAATTCGTATCTTCGCGGCTGTTAAAGAGATGAACAGAATAATGAAACAAGGCACGGCAACAGTTATTAAACATACAGGTAGTCATTACCTCTTGTCGGAACTTCCTGAGTGGAGGCTCTTTTCAGCCACAGTAAGGGGGAGGTTAAGGCTTAAAGAGAGTTCTGCCACGAACCCTTTGGCTGTGGGAGATTTAGTGGAGTATGAGCTGCCTGTGGATGAACAAGGGGAGCCTACAGGGAGCGGGGCAATAAAAAGTATCCTTCCGAGGAAGAATTATATTATTCGCAAATCTTCAAACCTTTCGCGTCAGGCACATATAATCGCTGCAAATATAGATAAGGCATATTTGGTGGTAACTCTCGATTTTCCTGAGACCAAGTGGGCTTTTATTGATAGGTTCCTGACTACTTGCGAGGCATATAGGGTTCCGGTAAAGATTCTTCTTAACAAAATGGATTTATATGGCGAGGAGCATGAGGAGCTGTTGAGGTACTTCAAGCATGTTTATAATGGAGCAGGGTATCAGATAATGGAACTCTCTGTCCTCAACGGAAGCGGAATCGAAGAGCTGAGAGAGGAGTGCAGAAGTAGCGAAGTGCGTATCTCATTGTTCTCCGGAATTTCAGGAGTAGGGAAGTCCTCCCTTATCAAGGCATTGGACCCCTCATTGTCCCCTAAGATAGCAGAGATTTCAGACTACCACCTCCAAGGGAGACATACCACGACATTTTATGAAATGCACAGGTTAGAGTCAGGGGGGTATATTATTGACACTCCGGGCCTTCGAGGTTTTGGACTTATAGATGTAGCACCGGAGGAGGTCTCTACCTATTTCCCTGAAATGCTGAAAGTTATGGATAATTGTAAGTTTATGCCCTGTACCCATACACACGAACCGGATTGTGCAGTCAAAGATGCTGTTGACGCAGGTGAAATCTCACCTGAAAGATATAATTCATATTTAGGAATGCTCGAGGAGGGGGGAAAATATAGATGAATCGTCGAATCTTAAGGCTTTCAGTTCCAAGTATTATAGCCAATATCACTGTTCCGCTTGTGGGAATAGTGGATATTGCAATATCGGGGCGTTTGGGGAATGCTGCTGCGATAGGGGGTATTGCCATTGGGACAATGCTTTTCGATCTGCTCTACTGGAACTTCGGGTTCCTTCGTGTGGGGACTGGAGGGCTTACAGCTCAATCCTACGGTAGAAAGGACTTTCGCGATTCCATAAGGTACTTTACACAAGGGATAGCGACTGCACTTGCTTCCGCAATGCTTATTTGGGCAATACAATACTTTTTCGTGGAGCTCTGCTTCCTCTTTATTGACTGCTCTCCGGAGGTAGAACATTTTGCAAGACAATACTTCTTTATTCGAGTTTGGGCTGCCCCTGCAACACTTTCGCTCTTCGTTTTCAAAGGGTGGTTTATCGGGATGCAAAACACCATCTCTCCGATGGTGCTCGACATCACTGTCAATGTGCTCAATTTGGGACTTGGTATATGGCTCGGACTCTACACACCTCTTGGGTTTTTGGGTATAGCAATAGGGATACTTATCGCCCAATATGTGGGGCTTCTATTAGCCATAATATTATTTATAAGATATTATAAAAAGCTTTTCCGTTACTTCGACATAAGGAACTCCGTCAAGCTCCGAGAGATGAAGTCCTTCTACTCCGTAAATGGGAATCTCTTTATCCGTTCTCTCTGTTTTATGGCGATATACTCCGGCTTCACCTCTTTGGCGGCACATTATGGAGATACGCTTCTCGCAGTTAGCTCTATCATGATGAAACTTCTCCTCCTCTACTCTTATTTTATAGATGGATTTGCTTATGCAGGGGAGGCATTGTCGGGGAAATATATCGGAGCAAGAGATAAACCTGCCTTAACCAAGGCGGTCAAATACCTTTTCTACTGGGCTTTTGCCATAGGGTTAGTCTCCACAGTCGCTTATGCTCTATTTGGGGAGTGGATGGTGGAGGTTATGACCACTAATGCCGATGTAGTAGCGGGGGCACGACCATTTTTAATCTGGCTTGTCTTTATGCCTCTTATTAGTTGTGCCGCTTTTATGTGGGACGGGATATATATTGGTGCCACTGCCACCAAAGCAGTTAGAAACGGGATGATATTTGCCTGCATAGCCTTCTTCTCTATCTATTTTATCCTAAAAGGGAATATAGGAATTCAGGCTCTTTGGTATGCATACTTCGCTCATCTGCTGGTCAGAACACTCTACATGAGTTTTGTGGCTAAAAAACAAGTATTCGCAAGACTTTGATTAGGGAGATTTAATTTGCTATATTTGCATATATTAATAATCTATTTATGGATAAGGAGTTAAAATATTTGCAATTATTGGCAAAGAATTTCCCGACCATTCAGGCGGCATCTACCGAAATTATAAATCTTGAAGCTATTCTAAATCTCCCAAAAGGGACGGAACATTTTGTTACCGATCTTCATGGAGAGTATGAGGCTTTCCAGCATGTTTTAAGGAATGCCTCAGGTGTTATAAGAAGAAAGGTAGAGGAGGTATTTGGTCCTAATCTTCGTGAAAGCGAGAAACAGGAGTTATGTACCCTTATCTATTATCCTGAAAAGAAACTTAAATTAGTTAATCAAGTAGAGAGTAACATTGAGGACTGGTATAAGATAAAACTTGTTCAAGTCATAAAGGTTCTTGAAGCAGTTACCTCTAAATATACCCGTTCCAAAGTCCAAAAGGCTCTTCCCAAAGAGTATTCATATATTATCCAGGAGTTACTTCACGAATCTGTCAGCGAGCCCGACAAACAACAATACCTCTATGCTATTCTTGATACCATAATCTCCACAGGGCGTGCAGACCATTTCCTTATAGCGATTTCTTATGTGATTCAGAGACTTACCATAGACTCCCTCCATATTATAGGGGATATTTACGACAGAGGTCCGGGGGCACACTTGATTATGGAGATGCTCTGTAACTTCCATAATGTAGATATTCAGTGGGGAAATCACGATCTTATTTGGATGGGGGCGGCTGCAGGAAGTGCGGCTTGTATGGCAAATGTGCTGAGAATCTCTTTAAGATATGCTAACCTTGAGACCTTAGAAGATGGTTACGGAATTAACCTGATGCCTTTAGTAACCTTTGCAATGGATGTTTACGGGAATGACCCCTGTACCCGATTCCACCCTAAAATCGAGGAGAATGACCCTCTTGACCATAAACAGATAGGGTTGATTTCGAGGATGCATAAGGCTATTGCCATTATTCAGTTTAAACTCGAAGGGGAGGTTATTCAGAATAGGAAAGAGTTTGGAATGGAAGAGAGGAGACTGCTCCACCTTATCGATTATGAAAAAGGGAGCATTGTACTTGAAGGGAAAGAGCACCCCTTAAGGGATACAAACTTCCCCACCATTGATCCAAAAGATCCTTATAGACTGACTTCTGAGGAGAAAGAGGTCGTAATAAAACTGTTAAGCAGTTTTACTAACAACTCAAAACTCGCCAAACATATTGGTTGTTTATATACAAAAGGGGCAATGTACCTTGTCAGGAACTCGAATCTCCTTTTCCATGGTTCATTTCCTCTTAACGAAGAAGGCTCTTTTAAGAAGTTTAATATTCTTGGTGAGGAGTACACGGGAAAGGCTTTGTTTGACAAGATAGATCAGATAGTCAGGATAGCTTATTACTCTGATGATGACTCTGATTTGAAACAATATGCACTCGATTATGTCTGGTACCTTTGGTGCGGACCTTATACTCCCCCATTTGATAAGAATAAAATGACTACTTTCGAGCGATATTTTATATCAGACAAAAACACTCACGAAGAGGCTAAGGGACATTATTATAAATATAAAGAGCAACAGGAGATTTGTGAGAAGATTTTAAAGGAGTTCGGGGTAGAAGATGAACATTCGCACATTATAAATGGTCACATTCCTGTAAAAACCAAAAAGGGGGAGACACCGATAAAGGCGAACGGCAAACTCTTGGTGATAGACGGAGGTTACTCTAAAGCCTATCAGTCGGAGACAGGGATTGCAGGATATACTCTTACATATAACTCTCATGGACTGACACTCATACAGCATCAACCTTTTGAATCTGTAGAGAAAGTTATTAACGAAGGGGTGGATATTAAATCGACCACTAAGGTTGTGGAGTTTGTTCGCAATAGAAAGATGGTAAGAGATACTGATGTGGGGAGAGAGCTTCAGGGGCAGATAGATGACTTAAAAAATTTATTGACAGCATATAAAAACGGATTAATTCGCGAAAGAGAGTAATTATGAACTGGTTTGAAACATTATTATTTGGAGAAGGGATAGCCCACTCCATTTTTATCTTAGCATTAGTAATTGCAGCAGGGATTGCTTTAGGAAAGGTTAAAATTTTCGGAATATCACTTGGAGTAACTTGGATTCTCTTTGTGGGTATATTTGCAGGGCATTTTGGCTTGGGAATAGACGAGCATATATTGCATTTTATAAAAGATTTTGGTCTGATACTCTTTGTCTATTCGCTTGGACTGCAAGTCGGTCCGAGCTTCTTCTCCTCATTTAAGAAGGGGGGGCTCTCTAAAAATCTACTTGCCATGGGGATAGTCCTAATGAGTGTGATTACCACCTGTGTAATCCATTTCATTACCGGAACACCCTTCCATACGATGATAGGAGTTATGTCGGGTGCCGTTACCAATACCCCCGGTCTTGGAGCAGCCCAGCAGACAATAGTCGATATAACCGGAGTGGAAGATGCCACCCTTGCCATGGGGTATGCAGTTGCCTACCCAATGGGGGTTTTAGGGGTGATATTGACCATTATCTTTATGAGACCTCTCTTTAAGGTGGACTTAAAAAAAGAGAGGGATGAGTTAGAAAAGAAGAGTGCCCCTAAGGCAAGTGCAGTTAAAATTGCTATAGAAATCTGCAATAGTGCTGTTTTCGGGAAGTCTATTTTTGAAATAGATCAGCTTATAGATAGAGAATTTGTGGTCTCTCGTCTTTATCATCCTGATAAATTTATGGAGATTCCGACCTCTTCTTCCATCATACACGAGGGGGATAAGCTCTTGATTATAACATCAAAAGACAATGAGGAGGCTATCTCTACCTTCCTTGGTAAGAAGATAGAGATGAATCAGGAGGAGTGGGAAAAACTCGACACACGCCTAATAGTTCGTAGAGTGGTGGTAACTAAACCTGCGGTAAACGGAAAGACTCTCGGAGAGTTAAATATACGTGCCCAATATGGGATTAATATTACAAGGATAACCAGAGCAGGGGTTGACTTGGTGGCCACTGCTGCACTCAGGCTTCAGCTTGGTGATAGAGTTACTGTGGTGGGGAGCGAGGAGTCTATAGGAAAAGTGGGGGACTTACTTGGGAATCAGCTAACCAGACTTCGTGACCCAAATCTTATCCCTATTTTCTTGGGGATTTTCCTCGGAGTATTAGTTGGCTCCATTCCGATTATGATTCCGGGACTCTCTCAACCACTAAAGCTCGGTTTGGCAGGAGGACCACTAATTATTGCCATCCTTATTGCCCATTTCGGACCCAAATTAAAGATGGTTACTTATACCACCATGAGTGCCAATATGATGTTGCGTGAGGTCGGTATTTCACTCTTCCTTGCGGCAGTAGGGATAAGTGCAGGAGAGGGATTTGTAAATGCAATAGTAGGGGGAGGATATATGTGGATAGTTTATGGTGTTTTCATTACCGTTATCCCTATCTCCATTGCGGCGATAATCGGACGTTATGTTTTGAAACTCGACTACTTCTCGTTGGCGGGTCTGATATGTGGTAGCCAAACCAACCCTGTAGCTCTTGCATATAGCAATAACTCCTTGAATTCATCGCATATAGCTGTAGCTTACGCCACAGTCTATCCTTTAACTATGTTCCTAAGAGTACTTGCTGCGCAGATAATGGCGTTATACTAAAATAACTCCGCTATCATACAACGGGCAGATCCGCCACCATTAGCCTCTATAAAATCAAGTTGAGGCGAGAGGAGGCGGCAGTATGAGGTGAGTTTTTTCCTCTGCTCTTCATTAAGGGCTTTGCGTGCAGTAGCAGACATAATGATAAATTTCTTTCCCTCTTCATTATGGAGTTCGATAACGTTACCTAAAAAATCACCCATCTGGTCAAAAGAGATGTCAATTATCTCTTTCCCTGTGGATTCAAGGCTTTTAACTACCTTCTCTCTCTGTTCAAGGTCTTGAATAGCCTCCAAACAGACAAAGGCAAAACGGGAACCGACAGACATCATCACATTAGTATGATAAATTTGATTCCCATCTTCATCAGTAGCATCGAAGATTATAGGTGTATATCCGAGCTGATTACAGAAATCTTCCATCACTTCATCATCGGTTCGAGGGGAGCGACAAGCATAAACAATTTTGTTTTCTCTGTTGAAAATCATACTCCCCGTCCCTTCTAAAAATTTATTTTTCTCCTCCCAGGCAGTTAAATCAATTTCTCTTGTAACATTTGTGTTTTTCTTAATTAAATCAAGAAAAACCTCCTTTCTCTCTTTTCTTCTATTAGGGGCAAACATTGGGTATAACACAAGTGTCCCATCGTCATGACTTGAAAACCAGTTGTTTGGGAAAATGGAGTCCGGAGTAAAAGGAATTTCGGTATCCTCTGCCATTACTACAGTTATCCCATTAGCTTTTAGAAGTGCAGTAAACGAAAGAAATTCACGTAACGCATTATCTTGAGCCCCTTTTTCATATCCCCTTTTTTGAAAGGCATTATTTGCTGCCGTTTGTGGGTTATAGCCGAAGCGAACAGGTTTTACCATAAAAACCTTAGATGTTGTCTGCATAAAATGTATTTAAGAAATAAATAATTATACCTCTTCGAAAACCGATTTTATAATGCTAATAGCCTCACGTAGTTCACTTTCCGTAATAATCAAAGGAGGTGCAAAACGAATAATGTGTCGATGTGTAGGTTTTGCCAAAAGTCCTTTTTCTGCCATCCTTTCACATAGATTCCAAGCCTCAATTCCATCATGAGGCTCTGTAACTATTGCGTTCAGAAGCCCTTTCCCCCTTACAAATTTATAAAAAGGAGATTTAATTTTAGAAACCTCATCTCTAAAGATTTTCCCTAAGTATTCGGCTCTTTCAGCCAGTTTCTCCTCTTTTACCACCTCAAGTGCTGCCACTGCCACCTGACAAGCTAATGGGAATCCTCCGAAGGTGGAACCATGCTCCCCGGGTTTAATGGTTAGCATAATTTCATCATCTGCCAATACTGCAGAGACAGGTAACACTCCACCGGAGAGTGCTTTGCCAAGAATAACAATATCGGGACGCACCTCTTCATGCTCGCAGCAGAGGAGTTTTCCTGTCCTTGCAATCCCTGTTTGCACCTCGTCTGCCACGAAGAGAACATTGTGTTTCTTGCAGAGTGCGTGGCATTTCTTCAAATACCCCTCATCCGGAACAAAGACTCCTGCCTCTCCCTGAATAGGCTCCAACATTAATGCTGCCACGTTTTTCCCATGCTCCTCAAGAACTTTTTCGAGTGCAGAGAGGTCATTATAAGGTATTGTGATAAACCCCGGGGTAAAGGGACCGTATTGGTTATAGCTGCTCGGATCCGTGGAAATAGAGACAATGGTAATCGTCCTTCCATGGAAGTTCCCTTTGCAGGTAATAATAAGTGCCTCATTCTCAGGGATGTTTTTCTTAGCATAACCCCAGCGGCGTGAAAGTTTAAGGGCAGTTTCCACAGCCTCTGCACCTGAATTCATCGGAAGAAGTTTATCGTAACCGAAATATTTGGTGGCAAATTCCTCATAAGGACCGAGGCAGTCGTTATAGAAAGCTCGTGAAGTAAGGCAGAGTTTGCCTGCCTGATCCGTGAGGGCTTTAACTATTTTAGGGTGACAATGTCCCTGATTAACTGCTGAATATGCTGAAAGGAAGTCAAAATATTTTTTCCCGTCTACATCCCAGACATAAATACCTTTTCCCTCTGATAATACTACAGGAAGCGGGTGATAATTATGTGCCCCATATTTTTCTTCTTGATCAATAAATTTTTGTGCCTTAGGAGAAATGTTCATAATGATATTATTTTAAAATATGTAATCTGCAAATGTAATAAAAAAAGGAAGAATTAACTACATTTGTTCTTTAATACCATACCAATTTATCGCTATTATGAAGAAGAAAAAACGCGAATTTCCGAATAACTACGTGATTATATTCGCTATAATTCTCATCTGCGCCGCTGCGACATGGTTCGTCCCAGGTGGCGAATACTCTACTCAATCAGGTACAGTAACCTATCAATCAGTCGATTCTGTTCCACAAACTTGGCAGGTACTAACTGCTTTATTCAAAGGCTTTACTAAACAAGCAGGTATAATTTTCTTTATTCTTATAATCGGGGCATCCTTCTGGGTGGTCAATTCAGGTAAAGCTATTGATGCCGGAATTTTCTCTTTCCTTAACTGGGCAAAGAGGCTCGAAAAGAACAAAATACTAAGGAAAATAGGGGTTAATAATATAATAATGGTTCTCATTATGCTTCTCTTCTCCCTCTTCGGGGCTGTGTTTGGAATGAGTGAAGAGACAATAGCTTTTATTGTTATTCTCGTCCCCTTGGCAGTCTCGATGGGGTATGACTCCATAGTGGGGGTCTGCCTTGTCTATGTGGCTGCTCATGTGGGGTTTGCAGGAGCCTTTTTGAATCCGTTTACCATCGGGATAGCTCAAAATCTTGCAGATGTTCAGATGTTTTCAGGAATAGAATATAGGTTTTTCTGCTGGGTGATTCTAACCCTTATTATGATCACATTTGTACTCTTATATGCTCGAAAGGTGAAAAAGAACCCCAAAAGTTCTATAATGTACGAAGCCGATTCTTATTGGAGAGAGAGAGTGGAAGAGACCTCTTCCGGAGTTCAATATTATAAAAACCGCTCCTCGAAAATTGCTTTTGCGGTAGCATTTGCAGCCATTATTGGGTTTACCGCACTCTATTACAAAGAGTGCATAATTACCCTCGGAGCGCAGACCTTCCACCTCCCATCATTGTTGTGGATAGTGGCAGCATTGTTTGGAATATTCTCGATTATTGCCCTTCGAAAATCAGTTCACTTCTTCGTATTGAACCTCCTCTGCTTCACGATAGTCTATCTCATAATCGGAGTCCTTGGGTTCCAATGGTACATTTCGGAGATCTCGGCACTCTTCCTCTCTCTTGGGGTTTTGAGTGGGATCTCCCTTGGTTACTCTGCAAACAATATTGTAAAAGAGCTCCTCAATGGTGCAAAAGATATCCTCTCCGCAGCACTTATAGTAGGAGTTGCAGCAGGAATTATCATTGTCCTACAAGAGGGGAAAGTTATGGATTCAATACTGCATGCTATGGCAAGCGGATTAGGGGAGTCGGGGAAACTGACCTCCCTCTCTTTAATGTATGGGATACAGACGGTTCTGAACTTCTTTATCCCCTCTGCAACAGCCAAGGCAGCTATCACCATACCGATTATGGCACCTTTCTCAGATATGATAAATCTCTCACGACAAGCTACGATCGTGGCTTTCCAGTTTGGAGATGGGTTTACAAATATGATTACCCCTACTTCGGGTGTTCTTATGGCCGTTCTCGGACTCTCCAGAATCCCTTATGCAAAATGGTTTAAGTGGATTTGGAAATTTATTCTTTTATTAATTATTTTTGGCTTTTTACTTCTAATTCCTACTGTTTTAATGGAACTCCCGGGGTTTTAACGAAAAAACAATATAAAAAGCCAATAGTTTCTTTCGTATTATTACAAAATGATTACTTTTGCAATTATTCATTAGAAAGATTATTCCAAATGTTGAAAAGACTATACTGCTATTTCTTATTATTATTAATACCATACGTGTCGATGTACTCTCAGAGTTCCATAGACTATAACAGTTATATGGAAAGTGCCCGGAATAGTTCTCTTATTTTTAGGGGGAGGGCGGCAGAGTTATATCAGTTCCCTTATAAAGGCTCTTTTTATATAGAGGATTTAGAATATCTTCAAGGTGAACTCTTCTATAACAACAAATATTATAAAGATTTATATCTTAACGTGAATGCCCACCAGGATGAACTTTATATTAAGAGTTTTTTCAAGGATAAGACATTGGTTTTGACAAAAAAAGATGTAAAGTGGTTTACAATGGGGGATAAAAAATATATTAATTTTTCAGAAACGGGAAAATTAATGCCCTCCGGTTATTATGAAGTGCTTTTTCAAAGGGATTCAATAGTTCTATACAAGAAGACAGTCAAAGAGTTTAGAAAAGAGTTAAGTAATAAAGTGGAGATATACTTTGTTCCTTTGTACTCTTATTTTCTCAAAAAAGGGGAAGAATATTATCGTGTTAAGGGAGAAAACTCACTAATTAAATTGATTTCGGGAGATAGAAAAGAGATAAAAAGAGCATTGAGTAGAATGAAATTTTACACCCTCAATGATAGGGAAAAAGAGAGAGAACAGAAGTATGTATTTATAATGAATTTCAAGTGAAAAAAACAATTACGATTCTCCTGCTATTTATCTCCTGCTCTATTCTTTATGGACAAGAGAGAGAATTATATAAAGTCTCATTGGACTCTTTGGTATCCGAGCTAAGAAAAGTAGCCTCTTTCAAGATTTATTCTGTTCAAGAGAAAGACTCTCCAAACTTCACCATAAAAGCGACATCGGCAAATTTTATTTTGGCAGCCGAAAAAGAGCTAAATCAACAGGGGTATACCATTACCAAAATAGACAACAACTGGTTTATATTGAAGAATATTGGTATCTCCACTGAACTTCCCCCTCTCTATTTTAAAGAGTTAACAAATGTAGAAAAGAGTGACTTTTCATCTCCTCTTGATGAGGAGACGAGTGTAGCCTCTTTACAAAATAAAATATATGAGATAGGTAGAAAGGAGAATATGAAGAGCGGGAAAGTCTATTTAAGCGGGTTTGTTAAGAGCGTAAAGAGTGGAGAGCCTATAGTTGGAGTCTCTGTATTTGATGGAAAAACCGGTAACTTTACACAGACGGATGCCGAAGGATTCTATAAGCTTCAATTTCCAACAGGGGACAACATTTTAAAACTACAGGGATTTTCACTTGAAGATATGGAGTTAAATATCTCGATGTATGAAACAGGTTCCCTAGACGTGGTTATGAAAGAGAAGATACTATCATTAAAAGAGGCATCTATCTCGGCAGAGAGTGTAAATAACCGCAGAAGTAGTAGAATGGGGTTGGAGTTGATAAGAATAGAGAGGATAAAACGTATCCCCTCGGTTTTCGGTGAATCAGATGTCCTGAAAGTAATATTAACTCTCCCCGGAGTCAAATCTGTTGGAGAGGCTTCGAGTGGATTTAATGTTAGAGGGGGAGCCTCTGACCAGAACCTTATCCTTTTTAACAACGGAACCATTTATAACCCCACCCACCTATTTGGAATGTTCTCAGTCTTTAACCCCGATGTGGTAAGCGATATTGAGCTTTATAAAAACTCTATTCCGGCAGAATTCGGAGGAAGAATCTCCTCCGTGTTGGATGTCCGGAGCAGAGAGGGTAATTCCAAAAAGATAATCGGATCCTTAGGGGTTGGACTTTTAACCACGAGAGGACATATTGAAGGACCCCTCTCCAAGAAGACAAAATTTATTTTAGGAGCCAGAACCACATATTCAGACTGGTTGTTAAAACTTCTTCCGGATAACAGTGCCTATAAAAACGGAACTGCCTCTTTTTACGATATTAACGGTACAGTAAGCCATCATTTTAATGATAAAAATTCCATCTATTTTTATGGATATTATTCTCAAGACAGGTTCAAATTCAGTATCGACACAAGTTATCGTTATAATAATATTAATGGTTCTATAAAGTGGAGGAGTAATTTTAGTGAAAAACATAATATGGTACTCTCTATTGGATATGACCAGTATGATTATTCTACATTTGATACTAGTAATTCAACAAATGCCTACAAACTAAAATTCGGGATAAAAGAGGGATTTCTTAAGGTAAATTTCAAGTCTCTTCTTAGTGACAGACATACTTTAAGTTATGGTTTTAACTCATTATATTACCACCTCAGCCCCGGCAGCTATCTTCCTAACGGAGCCTCTTCTTTGGTGCTTCCAAATATTTTAGATTCCGAGAAAGCAGTTGAGTCTGCGTTATATGTCTCAGATACTTGGAATTTCAACAGCAAACTTTCTGCGGACTTGGGGATGAGAGTCTCTCTCTTTACTGCTATGGCTCCGTTTAAACTCTATGCAAACCCTGAGTTTAGATTGTCAGGAAAGTATCTTGTTTCAGATAAAACAACTATTAAAATGGGGTTCAATAGTATGACTCAATATATACATTTGCTTTCAAATACTACAGCGATGTCTCCTACAGATATTTGGAAGTTAAGCGATAAGGATATTAAACCCCAAAAGGGGTGGCAGGCTGCCACTGCTGTTTATTCCCTCTTTTTTGACAACAAAGTAGAATTTTCCGCGGAGGGGTACTATAAACAAATGTATAACTATCTCGACTATAAAGGTGGAGCAATCCTTATTATGAATCCAAAAATTGCAGAAGATGTTATTATAACAAAGGGGAGAGCGTATGGTTTGGAGTTAATGGCTAAAAAACCTCTTGGAAAGCTTAATGGATGGGTTTCTTACTCATATTCCAAAACTGAATTAAGAGAAGAAGGGAGCAGAGGGATAAATGCGGTAAATCGTGGAGAATGGTACCCTGCAGCCCACGATAAGCCTCATGATTTCAAGTTAGTTGGGAATTATAAATTTACACATAGATACAGTTTTTCCTTTAATATGGACTATTCCACCGGAAGACCTGTAACCATTCCTGTCGGCAGGTATTACTACGGAGGGGGGTATAGGCTCTACTATTCAGATAGAAACGAATATAGGATACCGGACTATTTTAGGTTGGATCTTGCTATAAATGTGGAACCAAGTCATAACTTGACTCATATTACCCACCTCTCATTTACAATAGGTGTTTATAATGTTACAGGGAGAAAAAATGCCTATTCTGTTTATTATGACACGAACAAAGGACGCACTATAAAAGGGTATATGCTCTCAATATTTGGAGCTCCAATACCTTACATTAACCTTAATTTTAGATTCTAATGAAGAAGATGTTTTTTATATTGGTTTTATCTTTTTTGGTTAATGCTTGTATCTATGAGTTTAGTCCAAAAGTTGCAGACAAAGATCTCTATAACTTAGTTGTAGAGGGAGATATAATAGCAGGAGGAACCTCTGATTTTTCATTTACTTTAGTTTCACCATTGAGCGCTAAACTACAACCACCAATGCAAATTACCCCCCTCACCCTACGTATAGAGAGTGAGGATGGTAATATCTATTATCCTGCTGCCTATTCAAAAACACGTATTAATACCAATACAATAGATGTTTCAAAAAGACACAGACTTGTGTTTACTTTCAAAGATAGAGAGACGGGTAATCCAATTATTTATACTTACAACTCTAATTGGGTACACTGTATTCAGACTCCAAAGATAGATTCTCTTTACTTTACCATTGCAAAAGACTCTTTGCACCTTACAGTCAGAGTAAGTACGCATAGTGAGATAGACTCATTAAAATATTTTAGATGGCAATATGTTGAAGATTGGGAGATAAAATCATCTTTTCAAGCCACTTATAAATATAATGTCCCCTTTCCGGATGATAGAGGAATTAACCCTTTGACCTGCATTCAGAAGATAGACTTTGAAAATGAAAACAGATATTATTGTTGGGTAAATTTCCCCTCAACAGAGTTGTTGCTTGACAACTCCGTCATGTTAAGAGAGAATGTTATAAACCAATTCCCCGTTAAAGAGATATCTAATATTGATAGTCGCCTCTCTTGTTTATACTCAATAGAGGTTGTTCAACGTGCTTTATCAAAAGAGGGATATGAGTATTGGTCAGCAATAAAAAGAAACAGTGATGAGGTTGGTGGGATTTTTTCTCCACAACCCACCGAGGTTCGAGGTAATATTTCATGTGTGGAAGACCCTAATGAGATAGTTTTGGGTTATATTGGGGGGTGTACGCTTGAGAGAAAAAGGATGTTTATTGATTCCAAGCAATCTAAAATTTATTCTATACCCAGAAAAGATTGTGACTATCAGGATGTTGCTCCAAGTTTATGGTTCACTTTTTATCGGAATGGATATGATATTGTTAATTTTGACGAACTTGCAGGTAATGCCGGTTGGGCTCGTAAATCATGTGTGGATTGTCGCACAGTAGGGACTAAAAACAAGCCGTATTTTTGGCCTAATGATCACAAATAAGGTAATTATGAAGAGAACTCTTAAATATATTTTTACACTATTATTATTAGTATGGGTAAATAATCCTATTGCTTCTCAATCCTTAAGTTATAACGGAATAATAGAGAGAACTTATATTACCACAGATAAAGAGTGTTATGTAGCAGGTGATAATGTCTGGTGTTCTGTTTATTGTTTTGATATAACCTCCGGAAAGAGGCTACTATCTAATTTTAGCTCTATTGCCTACTTGGAGCTTCACTCGCCCAAAGGGGTGGTTTTTATCTCTAAAGTGACTTTATTAGGGGGTAGAGGGGGAGGAACCATTGTATTGCCATCCTCACTTCCGACAGGCAATTATGCTCTAATAGCCTATACTAAACAGAATAGAAACGAGGAGGGGTTTCAGCCGGAAGTAAAGAATCTGACTATTTTTAATGTATTTTCTACAGACCGCCTTGATAATGTCATTATAAACGAGGGAGTAACAAACACCTTCCAAAACAAAGGCGTTGAACCTAAAAATTCAGGATTATCCCTCTCTCTCCCCTCAGAAGTCTCTATCTCATCTCCTTTTAAGATAAAACTACACAATGAGGCTGGGGAAGAGGTATCATGTAATGTCTCCATATACCATTATGATTCACTCTCTTTTGTTAGTAATACCACGATGAGTGACTTTTTTAACAAGGAAGGTTTTAATAAAAAAGGGATAGTGTCTCAAACCTTAATACCTGACTATGAGGGGGAAGTGATAAGATTTAAGGTGAAGAAGATACAGGGAGGAGAAGATGAGCGTTTTTCGAACTCAGAGCTCTTTGTATCCTCTAATGATTTAAATGCAAACATTTATTGTTCTAAAATTGAAGAGGAGGGGAATGTTAATATTTTTACAGGGAACATCTACGGTAAAAAGGATGTTATATGTGAGTTTTTCCCCTCAGACACCTCTTTTCCTCTTGAAATAGAGGAGGTTTCTCCCTTCTTGATGAAGTATGAAGGGAGTATTCCCCCTTTGACAATAGACTCTTCAATAAAAGAGAGGTTAGAAAAAAGAGCTACGATGATGCAGATAGAGCGGAGATTTGGTGGGGACACTCTATACACTCTTATCCCTAAAAAAACAACCAATTTATTAAGCGAAAACTATAAGAAGTACCCATTGGATAATTATACTCGTTTCTCTTCCATTGAAGAGACTTTTGTGGAGATAATCGCAGGGGTAAGGATAAAAAGGGAGTCCAACAGAGTAGATTTCCAAGTATTAATACAGCCCTTTATACTTCCGGCATATTATTCCACAGGGTCAGCACTGATGCTATTAGACGGTGTACCTATCTTTAATCACAGGAAACTTCTTGACTACGATCCTTTGCTGTTAAAAGAGATTATTGTTTATTCAGAACCATATATAATAGGTAATAATAAATATGAAGGTGTTATCTGTTTCAACACATATAGAGGGAATCTCCCCTCTTTCAAATTCGAGAACAATACTAAGGTTCTTCAGCTCGACGGGGCATTAATACCCTACTCTTTCACAGGAGAAAAGATTTTTAACAAAAAGAATTACCCTGATTATCGTCAAACAATATATTGGCACCCGTCAATCACAATTCCCCGAAAAGAGAGTTTAGAGATAGAGTGTTACACCCCTATGTATCGTGGTAATTTTATAATTATTGTCGAAGGGGTAACTGTTTCCGGAGAGCCAATTCACTACCAAAGTAGTTTTAAGGTGCGATAATTTGTTGAAATCTTGTTGGCAAATTGGAAAAAATCGCTATCTTTGCAGCCCGTTTT
>CAYSND010000009.1:0-6565 GCA_964432305.1 uncultured Muribaculaceae bacterium
TTTCAAACATTATGAAACAATCAATTTTAACAGCAGCAATAATCTCATTCTCCCTCTTATTGGCAGGATGTACAAACCAGGAACACTTTATCTCCTCTTCTTCTTTTAGGAAAGAGGTGAAAATTGACCTTAATAATAAAATCACAGCACTAGAAGAGAATTTTGATGTCAATGACATTTATAAAGAGTGTGAAAACAATACGGAAAAGGAGGCAATGGAGTTTCTCTACGCATATATGCCATTGGGGGATATGATTGATTATGAGCCCTCTCTGTACCTCAATGGTATCAGAGGAGCCCTCCGTGCTCGTGAAGAGATGCCGTGGGGTGAGACCATCCCCGAAAAAGTTTTCCGTCATTTTGTTCTCCCTCTCAGGGTCAACAATGAGACGCTAGACCATTCACGCGACTATTTCTATGAAGAGCTAAGAGATAGGGTAAGAGAAAAGACAATGTATGATGCTGCCCTCGAAGTGAACCATTGGTGCCACGAAAAGGTAATCTACACCCCTTCGGATGCAAGAACTTCCTCCCCAATGGCTACCATGATAACAGCACACGGAAGATGCGGAGAGGAGTCTGTTTTCGCTGTTGCAGCCCTTCGCTCGGTTGGAATTCCTGCACGTCAGGTTTACACCCCACGTTGGGCACATACTGATGACAATCATGCCTGGGTAGAGATTTGGGTAGATGGGGAGTGGCACTACATCGGAGCCTGTGAACCTCAACCTAAACTCGATATTGCATGGTTTAGTTCCACTGCAAAAAGGGCCCTTCTGATGCACACAAAGGTCTTTGGGAAATACAGAGGGGACGAGGATATTATTTCGACCACTAATTGTTTTACTGAAATCAATGTAACTGCCAATTACACACCGACCAATCGTATTCAGATAGTCATAAAAGATGAGAATGGAAAAGCTGTCGAAAATGCAAAAGTGGAGTTTAAAATCTACAATTACGCCGAGTTTTATAGTGCAATAACCTCATATACAGATAAGAAAGGAAAAACTTCCGCCACATTTGGCAAAGGAGATATAATGGTATGGGCATCAAGTGGAGAGAGGTTTGGTTTTACAGAAGTCTCTGTAGCTGAAGCTCACAATAATCAGACATTTAATATTGTTCTAAATAAAAAGTCAGGGGATATAATTTCACAGGAAATAGATGTCGTTCCCCCTGCCGAAGAGAAAGTTATAACCACTTTGACAGAAGAGGAAAAAGCTTATAACGATTGGCGACTTTCACAAGAAGATGCCATAAGAGAGAAATATATTGCCACTTTCGCCTCTGCCGAAACTGCCTCTCTGCTCTGCAAAGAGATGAAAATCACCGCAAAGAGTCAGCAAGAGAGGATTCTAAAATATCTTACTGCTGCTCGTGGGAATTGGAAGCAGATTTATAATTATCTCCTTTCCCTCTCCCCCGGCGAGTTAGAAATAGGACTCCGCCTCCTTGACCTTATCAGTGCCAAAGACCTTCGCGACACCCCGGCAACTATCCTCCTTGACCATTTAGCTAACTTTAATATCAAACAGCTCAAATCGGCCAACCCTGTGGAAGGGAGCTATGATGATATCCTTATAAAATATGTTCTTAATCCAAGAATTGCCAACGAACTACTCCAGCCATGGAGAGGAGTTTTGCAGTCAGTTGTCTCAGATGGAATTCTGAACGAGCCCACCCCTGAAAATGTTATTGCCTTTACTGAGAAGATTAAAATCCTCGACGAATATAACCCTCAAAGGATTCCAATCTCCCCCATTGGCACCCTTTCACTTATGGCTGCCAATACCGGATCTCGGGAGATCTTCTTCGTTGCACTCTGCAGAAGTCTTAACATCCCTGCAAGAATCGAGGAGGTAAGTGGTAAATTACAATACCACTCGGGTAATTCGTGGCACGATGTCTCCTTTGTGGAGAGGGAGCAGGAGGGTGCCCCGAAGGTAGGGAGTGCCGAAACAGGTACCCTGACATTGACCTACGCAGGACAAAAATTCATTGATGACCCTAAGTTTGAAACTCATTTTACCATAGCAAAAATTGAGGGAGGTGGTCTTAATACTCTTAATTTCAGAGACAAAGAGGGCTACGAAGGGACAATGTCCTGGAAGGGTATTTCAAAGACCCCTATCCCCCTTGACTGCGGCTACTACCTCCTGACCACCGGAACAAGAATGGCAAGCGGGAAAGTTCTCTCCACCATTAAGTTTTTTAACATTGAAAAAGACAATAACACCACTGTTGAACTTGTAATGAGGGAAGATCCTTCAGAACTTCAAGTGATTGGGAACATGGATGCTGAGAGTAAATTTTTAAGAATTTTCCCTGATGCGACTCTCTCTGAAAGTTCGATTCTCGAGACCACCGGGAGAGGATTCTTCGTTCTCGGATTCCTTCTTCCAAATCACGAACCGAGCAATCACGCCATCAGAAGCCTCTTCGAGCAGACACCCAAAAAGCCGACGATACTTTTTTATCGCACTGAACAAGATTACCTAAAATTCAAGAGTGCTACCACCATGGGAACACCTGAAGGGATAACATTCGGGATAGATATTGACAATGCTATTTTCAATGCCATTACCAAGGAGATGAAGCTAACTCACCCCGAACTTCCACTCTTTGTAATTGCTGATACTTTTGGAAAAATTGTCTATATCTGTGAAGGATATAATATAGGAACTGCCGAACAACTTAACAGATAATTTTCTAACTTTGCGACCCCAAGCCCGAATGGTGGAATTGGTAGACACGCTAGTTTCAGGGACTAGTGGTCGCAAGACTGTGCAGGTTCGAGCCCTGTTTCGGGCACTAAAAAAGAGAGGAATCCTCTCTTTTTTAGTGCCTTGCGGCACCTGTTTTCTATCCCCTCCTATATCCTCCCCAGTGGGGAGGAGGAGGCACGACACTTTGGTTTACACACTTCGTGTGGTGGATGCACGCTGCTACTGTCTTTTCCCCTGCTTCGCAGGTACGACCCGCAGCGGTCTCTGCAGAGACACCAAACTTCGTTTGGTTAATTACCTATCCCCTCCCAGGTTTAGGGTTCGATTAATTTTAGGACGGTGAGGGAGCGATTATGAGTATTCTCTTCTGATTCCATTTTACCACTCTCGACTATATCAATAAACTCCTTTAACTCATAATACATATTATCCTCAATAATTGGAACCGAAATCTCCTCTATGCTCCCATCCCTATATATAATATAAGGTTCAGTCATCTGAGAGAGTTTTTTTATGATAATACGCCCCTGCTCCCCTTGAATCTCTGTCGGCATAGTGGAGTCCGATATTTTAGAATACGAGATAATTGCTTCCATGTCAGGGTATGAAAAGAGGAGAGTTCCTTGTGCATCCATTCCATTATGTAAAAAGAGGCGGGAGAGAGAGACTCTACTTGTAGGCTCTCCGAAAAGATGAATCATAGGAGCGACTCCATAAACCCCTAAATCGAGAAGCCCGCCTCCTCCAAGTTCAGGATTAAACGCATTCAACACCTCGCCACTCTTAAAAGCATCATAACGAGAAGAGTATTGACAAAACTGAGCTGTAAACCTGCGCACTTTCCCTATCTTGGGAAGAGCATTGCGAACTGCCGTAAAATTTGGAAGAAGAGTGGTTTTCATTGCCTCCATTAGAGTCACCCCATTTTGCCTTGCACATTCTACCATTTTCAATCCCTCCTCATAACTTGTAGAAAGTGGCTTTTCACATAAAACATGCTTCCCATGCTCCATCATAATTATCGCTTGCATGGAGTGACAAACATTAGGGGAGGCAATATACACAGCATCTACCTCTGTGGATTTTGCCATCTCCTCAAGTGATGTAAAAATCCTTAAATTACATTTAGGGTACTTATCTGCAAACTCTTTACCCCTTTCAGCAGTACGAGAATAGAGGGCAGTATAACAAAATCTTTCATCGTGAAAAGCCCCACGAAGAAAAGAGTCCACAATAAAGTTTGAACCAATGGTAGCAAATCTCATATAATTATTATTATGACACCTCACAAAGGTAAATAAAGTGATCATAAAAACATAATTTCTTAACTTTGTACCATGTTTGATATTGAACTCTATTCACTAATAAAATTCCCCCTTAATATAATGGTAGGGGTGGGGATACTGCTAATCGCTATTTTGCAAAATATCTACATCCGTAAGAAGGGGAGAAAAAACATATTTTCTTCTCGTAAAACTATTGCATGGATAGCCATATTATTCCTACTCGCCTTCACTTTAATACTTTTTCTACCAAAACCAATCAAAGAGGGGGAGATAACTATAATACTCTTTTCACTCATTTTAACCATCCCATTGCTATTATTAGCCTCAATTTTCTTTGAAAGAGTCTTCCACATATTTGATGAGAGAGAGATAATAATTAAAGACTTACCACCATTTCTCTTATCAAGCGGAATATGGATGCTGATTTTTTCGCTCTACCTTGTGAAAACAGAATATAGTCCCTTTATAAAACCCCTCTGGAACAGTTTAGCAGACGTGGGGGCAATAGTTACACTCTTAGGTCTATTAAGTATCATCCTTTTAAAAAGAAATGATTGTTAAATTATTTTTTAAAAAGTTAAAAAAGTATCATTTTTTTCTTATCTTTGCATAAAATCAAATAAAAGGTAATGGACAATAGGAATTTTTTGCAAAATCCAACCATAACAGAAGAAGAGTGCTGCCATATAACCGAAAACTATAAAACAGATTTCATATTCAACTCTAATCAACACACAGATTTTGAGTTGATATTTATTGAAAACGGTGCAGGTCTTAGACGAATCGTTGGTGACTCAATGGAATATATCGACAACTATGAGTTAATACTTATTTGTGAAAACAAACTTGAACACCTTTGGGAAAAGGGGGTTTGCAAATCCAAAATGATTCGAATTATAAATATCCAGTTCCCCCCTGATCTTATTGGAGAAGGACTATTAATTAAAAAAGAGTTCTCCCCTATTAGTGACATGTTCCGAAAGGCACGATTAGG
The DNA here is from genome assembly GCA_964432305.1 of uncultured Muribaculaceae bacterium. Lineage (GTDB taxonomy): Bacteria > Bacteroidota > Bacteroidia > Bacteroidales > UBA932 > CAYSND01. Next base: position 5,010 of record CAYSND010000009.1, read on the forward strand.
AATCTGTTTCCCCCTTTCTGCCATAATGAAAGTATATGCTCAATTAGACACCATAGCATCTGAAAAAGAGGAAATTAAGAAGTATCTGAAGTTGATTACATTGCTGCACGACCTCTCTAAATGCGAAGGGATTCGTTCCCTCTCCAGCAGCAGTTATGCCCTTTCGGAAAAAGACTCAGATAATGAAAAAATCAAATTAGCCAAAGACTTAATAAGCGAAAATTTCCATAAAGATATTACTTTACCCCATCTCGCCGAATTAGCAGGCATGACCCCTGTCTCTTTTAGCAGATTCTTTAAACAAAAATGTGGTAAGAACCTCTCAAATTATATAATAGATGTTCGCCTAAGCTATGCTTCAAAACTTTTGGTAGAAACTTATAAGTCCATCTCCACTATCTCTATTGAAAGTGGGTTCAACAATCTCTCTAATTTTAATCGAATATTTAAAAAGAAAAAGGGAATAACACCCAAAGTGTTCCGTTCCCATTTTAGAAAAAACCATTACTCCCAATAAGATTTTATTTAAAAAATAGTTTTAAAAAAGAGTTTTCTCTACTAATTATTAGAATTTTATCTGATTGTAATAATATTTTTTTATTTTTGTTGAATTAAAGACTTTGAACTATTTATCACATATCTTATGAGACTGAAATTAATAATCTATTCGCTGCTAATCATAGCAACTCCTGCTTTAGCACAGAAAACAAAAGAGGTGAGAAATGTAGAGGGGAGGTGTGAAATTTCTCGTCATATAACATTAGAGCAAGCTGAAAAGAGGGCTCTACAAGAGGCAAAACAAGAGGCTTTACGAAAAGCCGGAGTGGCAGAGGAGGTTTGGTCTGTCTTTGGAACCATCACCCAGGAAGATGGGCAGGCTTTTAAGGAAGTTTACTCTGAAATGAGTGTCTTAGCAGTCGGCGGGTTAGTAAATGTCACGGATAAACCTGTTTATTCTGTTTTGACAGATCCGAATGATAATAAACAATACGCAGTTGCCGTAATAAATGCAAAAGTAAAAGTTGAAGATAAGAGCGATAAGTCATATAAAATCGATATTAACGGCATTGCCCCTGTTTACAAAGATGGTGAATTGCTTAATTTTACTACCACTATCTATGGCTGCGATTCATATCTTAAAATATTCTGGTTTGACGCTGATGGAGGTTCCCTCTTCTTCCCCTCAAGTGGATATGACGAAATTTCTCTTTTCACAAAAGGGAAATCTTATCAATTCCCCACCAATTCACTTATAGAGTATGTGGTCTCCAAAATAGACAAAAAGAGAGATAGCGAAAGAATAAATATTATGGCAATAGCGACAAAGAAGGATTATCCATTCCTAAGTAAGAGGGTTACTTTTGAAACTCTCCTCAAATGGATTTATGATATTCCTGCCTCTGAAAGAGCCACTTACTACGAAATGGTCATTGTAAAATAAAATAACTAGTATATATGAAAAAACTTTATTTTTTACTTTTACTTTTAATCCCCACAGGTCTTCTTTATTCACAGGAAGGGGGGTTTAAATGGATTAGAAGCGTAAATCAACAGAC
>CAYSND010000009.1:6665-15125 GCA_964432305.1 uncultured Muribaculaceae bacterium
TTCTTTATTCACAGGAAGGGGGGTTTAAATGGATTAGAAGCGTAAATCAACAGACTGTACGCCCTTATCAATTTGGTTTATCTGCTTTCTTTGAAAATGGAAAATGGGGATTTCTCAACACCGATGGAGAGGTCTCTATTAAGGCACAGTTCGATGAGGTAACTGACTTCTGTGAAGGAAGGGCTATTGTAAGAATAGGAGAAGGGTGGGGGGTGATAGATATTTACAATAATTACATTTTCCCTTGTTCATATAAATCAATCGAACCCTTCTCTGACGGAATAGCTTTAGCATCAGAGGAGAATCGTTATTGCTATCTTTATGCTGATGGTACTAAGAGGGCCCTCCCGCCAAAATATACTTTCAGCTCTTACAGCAGCGGATTGGCAAAAGTTAATAGCAATGGTAAATGGGGGTACATAAACACAAAAGGGGATTTTGTGATAGACCCACAATACGATGAGGCGAAAGATTTTAAGGGCGATTATGCGATTGTAAAGAAAAAACAAGAGGAATTTCTAATTACCAAAAAAGGGAGTAAAAAGACTCCGCCTCTCCCCATAAATGAGACATTCCAGGTTTTTGATAAAGGTATTGCGTTTGTTAAGTACAATGATAGTTACTCTCTCCTTGCAGAAGACCTGACTACCATCCCTCTCCAATTTAAAGATATACGTCCCATAAAAGAGGGAGCTATCTATGCTAAAGGGAGTGATGACAATCTCCATTTTCTTGATTCAAAAGGGAAGATTTTTATCTCTCTCCCAGGTTTTGATGCAGCAGGGGATTTCTCTGATGGAAAAGCATGGGTAATGAAAAAAGGGAAATATGGATATATAGACAAAAATGGAATTTTGGTAATCGACACCCTTTTCAGCTATGCTTCCGATTTTAGCAATGGACTTGCTTATGTGGCTGCAGCAGGGAGACAAGGAGTTATCTCTCAAGCCTATTCCAACGAGACTTTCCCAAATCTAACCATCAGTGGCATTAAACTTATTGATGCCAATGATAATGGAAAAGTGGAGGCAGAGGAGAGATTTAAAGTTGAATTAACAATAACAAATAAAGGCAATGATATATTGAGGGACTCTTATATCACTATTGGTGGTAATCCGGAACAGTCTGCATGGTTCTCTTTTGATAAAATCAGATTATCTGTTGGAAGTATGGAGCCTAATCAGAGTAAAGTTATAGAGTTTGAGGGTGTATCTAATACCGAACTTCTTTCGGAAGAGATTCAACTAAACTTTAAGGGAGAAGCAAATAATCTATTTGCTTCCGTTTCGGCTCCATTTACATTTACCGCCACAGGTATTAATGCTTGTAAACCATTAATGACCAATTACTGGATTCATACTGCCGACCACTCCCCTCTCTCCCCCGGTGTCGCCACCTACTTAGAGCTGACAGTTAAAAACGAAGGGACAGATATAGCGAAGGATGTAATAGTAAACTTAAAGTGGCCCGAAGGAGTTGTCCCAAAAGAAGAGTCTCTAAAAATAGGGACACTAAACCCTGATCAGGAGAGGACAGTTAAAACTTCTTTTACCATTACCAATAGTTATGAGAACAATTTTTCTATTGTTGCCTCTCTCTCTGAGTTTACAAAAAAGAAAAACGATGTAAAATATTTAGCTTTTGAAACCGGTAAACTTAACTCCTCGACTAATCTTATAACCGGAGTTGTCTCTTACCAGACTGTTGCCATGGCAACACCCGGAGGGAATCAAATACCCGCCGCCCCTGCCCCTACTCAGAAAAAGAGATCGGAGCTTTTAGATGGGCTCTCTCAGATAAGGGCTACTAACCCTGACAGATATGCACTTGTTATAGGAAATGAGGACTATAACTCATTAAAAACAGACGTAGTCTATGAACCCAATGTGGATTTTGCTGAGCAGGACGCCAAAACTTTTGCAGACTTTGCAAAGAAGATACTCGGAGTGCCGGAGCAGAACATAATTCTCTTGACAAATGCTACTTATGCACAAATGAATCAGAATATCACTAAAATCACCCGTATGTCTAAAGCCTCCCCCGGTAAAATGGAGATTTTCGTTTACTACGCAGGACATGGCCAGATAGATGGGGATTCAAAAGAGACTTATTTAATACCTGTCGATGTCAGTACCACTTCTCCCACAGCAGGTATTAAACTCGAAAAGTTCTACTCTGCCCTTAGTGAGTGTTCTGCAAAAAAGACAATGGTCTTCTTAGATGCTTGTTATAGTGGAGTGGGAAGAGGAATTGTTATAAGACCAAAAGAGACCCCTATAAAAGGGAATCTTCTAATTATGACCGCCTCCTCCTCAACTCAACGCTCCATGCCTTACCAAGAGAAAGGACATGGGATGTTTACTTATTTCCTTCTTAAATCATTAAAAGATTCTCAAGGAGAGATAACAATTGGCAAACTTTTTGAGCAAGTCAGAGCCGACGTCCAATCGAAATCTATTTGGGTTAATAATATGGAGCAGACTCCTGAGTTGATTAATGGTCCTGAGATAGCTAAAGATTGGAAGAATTGGAACTTATAAACAAGAACTTTTAAAGTTATAAACTAATAATATTACTAATGAAGAAATTTTTACTTTCAATTTCACTCTTTATTTTTGCTTTTACTGCGGCTTTCGGTCAGATTGCAGACCCAAGTGCCCCCTTGCAAAATGACCCTAATTATAGATATGGAAAACTCGAAAACGGGCTTACATATTACATCAGACATAACGACAAGCCTGCTCAGAGGGCTGAATTCTACCTTATTACGAATGTAGGAGCTATTCAGGAAACCCCTGCACAAGACGGCTTGGCACACTTCTTAGAGCACATGGCTCTAAATGGGACTCAAAACCTTCCAGGCAAGATGATGCTTGATTATTTCCAGACCATCGGTGTGGAGTTCGGTAGAAACATTAATGCCTCTACAGGTGTCGAGCAGACCATGTATATGCTAAATAATATCCCTGTAACACGTCAAGGGATAATCGATACAGCACTCCTTATTATGCACGATTACTCTGCCTTTGTTACAAACGACCCTAAGGAGGTAGAGAAAGAGAGGGGAGTTATCATAGAAGAGTGGAGAACAAGAAGGAATGCTGAATGGAGAATGATGGAGAAGGAGTTTACTTATATCTTCAAAGGCTCCAAATATGCGGGATGCACCATTATAGGGGATAAGAAAAATCTTGAAACCTTTCATCCTGAAGAGATTGTAAAATTTTATAAGACTTGGTACAGACCTGATCTGCAGGCAGTAATTGTAACCGGGGATATAGATGTGGATGCTATAGAGGCACAGATTAAAACCCTTTTTGCAGATATACCTGCAAGAGTTAATCCTGAGCCTAAGGTGATGCATCAGATTCCTGATAACGAAGAGCCTATCGTAGCTGTAATTACTGACCCTGAGGCTTCAAGCACTGTCATTTCTGCTTATTTTAAAAGCGACCCTCTCCCTATGGAGTATAGATCTTTAGGGGTGTCGTACCTTACTGATATGGTTAGTGGATTAATTTCAAGTATGATTTCAGAGAGGGTAAGCGATATATCCAAACAGCCAAATGCACCATTTTTAAATGCCTTTGTCGATGTCTCATCTCAGATTTGTATGACTAAAGATGCATTTACTGCACAAGTCTCTTGCAAAGAGGGTGAAGGTATATCTGCATTTACTGCGCTAATGACTGAACTTCATAAAGTTAAAAAATTCGGATTTACTGAAGCTGAATATGATAGAGCTAAGACTAATATGCTTCGTGGCCTTGAAAGAGCAAAAGATAATGCCTCAAGCAGGAAGAACGGGGAGTTGGTTTATCCTTGTATTTATAATTTCTTCATGGGCAAGCCATATCTTGAACCTGAATATGAATACAATGTAGCTAAAGGATACACTTCTGTTATTCCTCTTGCACAAATTAATCAAATGGTAGCACAATTCGATTTCTCTAAAAATGCTGTAATTGTTTACAAGGCAAACGAGAAAGAGGGATTGACACACCCTACAGAAGCTCAGTTAGTAGAGGCCATGGTGGCTGCATCAAATGCAGAAATTCAGGCTCCGGTAGAGGAATCAATCAACGAACCTTTAGTAAATGAGAGCGCACTTAAGGGCTCTGCTGTTAAGAAAACCACGCAAGGTGCCTTTGGAACCACTGTTTGGACTCTTAAAAACGGCATTAAAGTTATTGTAAAACCTACTGATTATAAAAAAGAAGAGGTATTGATTTCAATGTCAAATGAAGGAGGTCTCTCAAATGTTTTAACCGAAGATCTCCCCTCTTTAGATGGAAACGTTTTCTATTTTTACAATAGTAATTCTGGTGTCTCCAAGTTCCCTGAAACTAAACTAAGCAAGATGCTAACAGGGAAGTCCCTCTCCATAAATCCATACATTTCAGAGCTTGAGCAGGGTGTTTCCGGTTCATCGTCCCCTAAGGATCTAGAGACTTTCTTCCAATTACTCTACTTATACTATACAGAGCCACGCTTTGTAGAAGAGGAGTTTGCCCCGGGAATGGATCAACTCAAAGCTGTTGTTCCCAATGTAGTTAAACAGCCAGATTTCCAATTCCAAACAAACCTTATGAAGATATTGTATGGAGATAATCCACGTAAAGCCCTTATCTCTCCCGAGATGCTTGAAAAAGTAAAACTTACAACTCTAGAGAAAGTTTACAAGGGACTCTTCTCAAATGCTGCAGGCTCAGTTGTTACCATTGTAGGGAATGTTGACCTTGCCACCTTAAAACCTATGGTAGAGAAATATGTTGGCTCTATCCCTGTTGGGAAGAAGGCTCCTAAATGGATTGACCAAAAGAATTACATTGCTAAGGGTAAAATAGAACACCCTTTTGAGGTAGAGATGACCACTCCTAAAACAAGAGTTGGATTAGTGGTGGATGCTGATATGCCTTATACTCTCGAAAATATAGTTATTAGTAATGCGGTTAATTATATTCTTGATCTTATCTATACTGAAACCATAAGAGAAGAAGAGGGTGGAACTTACGGAGTCTCATCAAGAGGTTCCCTCTCCCCTCTCCCTAAAAATGAATATGTATTGTTAATCGCTTTCGACACCGAGGATGAAAAGGCTCCAAAACTTATCCAATTAGCAAAAGATGGTCTATTTGGTATTGCTAAAAATGGTGTTACAGCAGACCAGTTAAATAAGGCAAAAGAAAACTCACTAAAAAATCTGCCTGAAAATAGAATTAACAATAACTATTGGAATGGGTGTATCAGTATGCTTGAGAAGTATGGAATTGACAAGGATACTGAGTATGCAAATGTGGTAAATGGTATTACAGCAGAAAAGATTCAAAACTTCGTTAAGAAGGCCCTTGATCAAGGAAACTTTATTGAAGCAGTAATGACTCCTAAAAAATAGTCAACTATTTTTTAGGAGTCTGCTTCAGCAGACCGACACGGGTCGAGTTTGCAAAGCAAACGGAAGACAGTAGTGTCGTGTTCCTCCTCCCCCCTGGGGAGGACCCAGGAGGGGATGGAAACCATTATAGTCTCCTAAAAATAGCTAGCTATTTTTAGGAGACCTGAATAGGGAATGACGAAAATCATTCCCTATTTTTTATACCCCCCCCCTTTTATTGTAACAATTTTTGAGTATTTGCAATTCTTTCTTTAACTTTGGAACTCAGTTTAAACTAAAACTCTATAATATGAAACAAGTACTTATTTCTGTACTTATAATGCTTCTAATGACCGTTAGTTATGTTGGGAGAGCACAGTACGTAAAAGTCTCTGTGGGAGTTAAAGGAGGAGGTATTGCCACAATGATGGCTTCAGATCCCGCCCCCAGCGATCCAATGTATTTTAGCGGACTCGGAGGCGCGTTTGTGGGATTAAAAATAGGAAATGTATTAGGCGTACAAGGAGAGTTCCTTTACTCCATCACAGGAGGTAATTATGTCGTGAACTCTCTCCCCATTCTACTTAATCAAACTTACTTCCAAGTACCGTTTATCTTACATGTCTGGGCCGGAAGAAGTGTCGCTTTCGAATTAGGATACCAGCAATCAATACTAATGAAAGCTACTCTTACCGAGCAATCAAGTTCTCCCCTCTCAATCGATGATATTGGCGCATATAAATATTATGGGAGTTATTTGGGTGGGGTTACTTTTAATTTTGGGGCAGTAGTCTTCCTTAATCTCAGATACACTATGAGTATTAAAAATGCTTATATGATGTATGATAAAGGAGCTCCGGTTAGCACTATCCAAGCATGTCTTGGTTTTAGATTATTTAACTCTAAGAAATCTGCATTTAAATAGGAACGAAGTATGAGAAAACTAATATTATTTTTTATAGGAATTATTACCTTGACACACTGTATCGAGGTCCCCAATGAAGGGGTAGTTAATGGCAGTTTCCCCATTTTGGATGTTCCGGTTAAAACACTACAAATTCCTAAGGAGGCTAAATCCGAAGTAATCAATATAAAGACAAATAGAGATTACGATGTTACAATAACAGGTGCTGACGGATGGATAACCTGTACAAAATCCCCCTCCTCTTTTACCCTTAATTTTACTGAAAACACCTTGGAAACCCCTCGTAGCGCCACAATTAAAGTTACTACAGCCAACTCTTCCTGTACCAACGAATTTACAGTTACACAAGCCGAATCAGGAATTAAAACATATCAAGGTAATTTTGTCGCTCAAAACAATGAGGCATTAAATGCTATTGCTACAGAGGGATATACCCGTATAAATGGTGCTCTTTTATTAGGAGCCGCCACCTTAAAAACCTCCCCCGGATCCATCTCCCCCTCTTCCGATATCATTTGGACTGCTGATCTTGGTAATAATGTGCTTTACACCTTTACTACTAACTCTTCATTAACAAACATCTCTCCATTATCTCCTAAAATTACAGAAGTAATGGGAGCTATCCACATAATAGGGAACCTTGAATTAGAGAATTTAACCCCACTTGCCACCATTAATACTATAGGAGTGGTGTTTGCTAATAATCCTAAGATTACGAGTATCTCTTCATTATTAAACGCTCCTTCGCTTCATACTTTTACCATAAGGAACTCGCCACAGGTAACTGACTTTAATCTATTAGGGACTAAACCAAGCATACAATATCTTGATATTTCAAATAATGCCCTTAGTGACATCTCCTTTGTCTCCACCTTAACCAATCTTAGGGCTATCACCTTAGGGAAAGGAGTAGGAGAGACAAATACAATTCATGATATTACTCCCCTATATAGCCTTTCTAATCTGCAATATCTCTGGCTAAGCGGACTCCCTATCCCAAAGGCTCAACTTGCTGAGATCCAAAAGAGGCTTCCTACCTGCTATATCAATACTGATAATATGAAAGCATACGCCCCGGTCATTACTAAACCCACCGGTAGCAATTTAGCTAAAACCTCTTTCACAGCAAACTCATCAGTAACAGATCAGGGTTTTTCCCCTCTTATAGAGAAAGGGTTTTTATTTGGTCGTGATTTAAAGAACCTTACTAAACATATTATACCTGGTACATCATTAGGAAATTATACATTATCGCTAACGAGCCTTACAGAGTCCACAAAATATTATTTGGTAGCTTACGCCAAAAACTCTAACGACATCTCTTACTCTGATACCGTTAACATATATACAGAGGGGCTCCCTGTAATGGGTACCTTAAAAGTCTCAAACATAGGGAACAATTCTGTTAAAGTTGCCGATACTATAAATGTACTCGGTCATTCTAAAGTCTCAGAATATGGGTTTATACTCGGCTCTTCATCATCCGTCACTCTTAGTGATGCAGATATAAAGAGAGAATATAGCAACGCTTCCACAACCCCCACTCCTTTTAATAGTGATGTTACAGGATTAAAATCAGGATATACATATTTCGTTCGTTCATACGCAATTAATATTTACGGAACCACATACGGGAATGCCATCCGATTTGAGACTACCGGAACCCCTGATATTCCCAAATATATATTTAACTTAGATGTAACAGTTCCAAATTACCTGAGCGGGGAAGCACCCTCTGCTCTCTCAAATCTTTACGGTTATTTCTTCAGAGGAGATAATATTGTGGGGGTAGGTAATGCATTGGCTCCATCAATCGTACAAGGCAATATATACTCATACTCTCTTTATAAAGGAGAACAAGACCTGATTTTTACTAATGTCGGACAAAGCTCTAATAGCCTTACTGTTAACACACTCACCTCTCCTAATGAATATATGAGAATAACATGCATCTCCAATAAAGGATTAAACACCGATGTTCTTTCCACTACTTTCAAGGAGAAAGAGATAGACTACCATAGCGGTGAGACAGTTACACTTAAACGGAATAATGCTAACATTAGCATCTATATTAAATCTAAGAACGATGGTGTGGAAGTATCAGATCTTAGCACAATGTTTTCAGAGCTCTCTCTCTCCTTGAATAACTTTTACTCGTACC
>CAYSND010000009.1:15225-16406 GCA_964432305.1 uncultured Muribaculaceae bacterium
CTTAGCACAATGTTTTCAGAGCTCTCTCTCTCCTTGAATAACTTTTACTCGTACCTCTCCTTCTCTTCCGGTGTTCTATCAACCTATGGTGGGGAAGGGACCCTCTCTTTTTCATCAGCAAATATCTCCAAGACAAACTCCCAAACTATGGCGGAGGAGATCTCTGTTTTCCCAACTATTAGTTCAAAAAAACTCTCAATGACTATAACTGCAAAACTAAAAGATAACTCTACTGTTGTTCTGCAGAGGCTGGACTCTCCCATCGAAAAAGATAAAAAATATAATATCTATCTTACCATTTCAAAAAATCCTCTTAACTCCTCATTTACTCTTGAGTCTATGATCGTTATTGAAGATAAAATAGAATTTTAAAACATTATGGATATGAAAAAACTGATTATAAATAGTTTGCTTATCTTAGCTTCAGCAGCACTCTTCTCTTGTCAGAGAGTTGAAGTTGATCTGACAAATAATCTAAATGGAGGTAACTTGGGTATTATAGCAAATATCCCATCATACCAAGTTGAAACAAGAGGGGCAGTTCCATCTTCAGACACTATTTTTGCATACCCATTTTCCGACACCCCTACCTCTATAGCTAAACTACCTCCAAGTAGAATTGTTGGTGATAATATTTTCTACAATATCCCTCCGGAAACCCAAAAAATAGCATTTATTAACTCATCCGACTCGAAGGGTGATATTATTGTTTCACAAAATCTCCCAACATCTGTTATAGAGGTCTCTTCAAAAGGGGACTTTGGACCTAAAAAGGATATTTTAATAGGTAAAGTAAACTCCTATTCTCCTAGTAATGACATTAAAACTATAAACTTTGACAGGGCAGTTTCTAAATTGAAAGTAGATTTTTCTTTTAAGATAGGGGAGGATTTATATACTAATCAAACCTCTAAATTCGACTCAGTAGAGGTCGTTATTGAGAAACTTTATAGCACCGTTTCAGTTACCCCCTCATTAGAGACTCAATTCTCAGGGGATAAAGCTATAAAAATAAAACTTGACTCACTTAATAAGGTCTTCTCGGCTGACAATATCTACTCATTCCCATCCATTGTAGGTCAGGGGATTGTAGTAAAATTGAATATTAAACAGAAAGATGGAACTCACCTCTCATTCAAAAAAATAGTGGATAAGGAATTAATTTCTAATAAGTACTACAC